>JAEVYR010000636.1 GCA_023392645.1 Chloroflexota bacterium
CAACCAGGAGCTCCCGGCGTCGGCGCCACCCTCTGGCGCCGGAGTCACCGTGGCAACGACAGTCGCGGTAGCCATGGGTTCCACGTCGCTGGCGATCGCCGTCGCCGGGGCTGGTTGCATCGCCCCCATCGCGCCCATCGGCGGTGGCGCCTCGCCTTGCACCTCGCTTTCGGAGAGCGCATTGTCGGCGGGGGCTTCCGCTGCCGCTCGGTCGTCCGAAGGTGCGACGGCCCCGGGAGCTTCCCGTGCCACTTCTCCAGACGCTTCACGAGCCATTTCGGTTCCAGGCTCGGTCGGTTGCACCGCCGAAAACGAAATCTGGTCGCCCGCATCGTCAGGTTTGTCGTCGTTCAGCAGGCGGAATCCGGCAAACGCCACCAGCAGCACCACCGCCGCGATCGCGAGCGGCCTGCTGAAGGCAATGATCTTCGCGAGCGTGTCCGAGCCGCCATGCGGGTACGCGCTGACATCGATCACCCGCTTCGGCTCGTAGATGGGCAGCTCGCGCACGAGCGTGGCGAGTCCACGCAGCTCCTCGTACTCGGCGCGGCACGTTTCGCAGGCGGCAAGATGCCGCTCGACCGCGGCCATATCGGCGGCGGGGAGCTCGTGGTCGATGTACGCGGAGAGCAGTTCTGGGTCCAGGTGTTCCATCGTCTATCCATCGCTCGCAAGGACGTCACCATCCCGACGAAGGAACCGGTCGAAGAGTTCCGAATCCTGGGTAGTCGCGCGCATCTCCTCCCGCAGGCGCGACCGTGCCCGGCTGATGCGCGATTTGATCGTGCCCGGCGCCACCGCCATGATGCCGGCCGCCTCGTCGTAGCTGAAACCCTCGAGATCGACGAGCAGCAGCGCGGTGCGCTGGTCGTCCGGCAGCTTCGCCAGCAGGCGCTCCAGCACCTCGGAAAGCTCGCTCCGGAGCGCGTGTCCCTCCGGGTGCTCAGGCGTCGCCGCGCCGGCGGACCAACGGGCACGCGGCTCGTATTCGAGCGCATCGAGAGAGTCGGCAGGGCGGCGCTTCTGGCCGCGAAGCGTGTCGTAGGCGCGGTTGACGCCGATCCGCATCAGCCACCCGCGCACGTTGCCGCCGCGAAACTGCCCGAGCGAGCGCCACGCCCGCAAGAAGGCATCCTGGGTCACATCCTCGGCCACGCCCGGGTCCTTCACGGTCCGCAGCACGACGTTGAAGATCGCGGTTTGATGCCGCTCGACCAGCTCGTGGAACGCGTCGACATCGCCGTCGCGTGCCGCCGCGATGAGATCCTCATCCTCTCGCGCGGGTACGGGCGCTGCTCGTCGGCGGAACCGGATGATGGGCGGTGGCGGAAATAACGGCCAGAGCATTGTGCGCGAGGAAGCCTTCCGTCGTCAGGGCGGATGCGGATACCCGTGGGAATATCGTACTGCAAGAGCCGACGTCGGGTCGCGAAAATCGGCGGAACCGTGAACCCTCCTGCCGGCGCCACGGCACACGAACCGGGGGCGCGGTCGCGCTCCCTCAGGATGTCGTCACGGCGAACGGCCCGGCTGTGGGGCCGAGCCGTTCATGCGAGTGTGGCCGCTGTGCGGCCGCCGGGAGAAAACGTCGCCACCGGTCATGCCGTCGACGACGCCGGTGGTGTCACGCCTCGCGCGGGGCGAGGTCGACCTTCTCCAGCACGCCCGGGTTGGCGACGGTGCGCGGGCGTTGCCCCATCAGCACCGCCATCGCCTCGGCGAAGGTCTCCTCGCGCACCGTGACCACCGACTGCTCCGAGTAGTAGGCGGAGTGCGGCGTATGGATGAGGTTCGGCAGGGTGTAGAGCGGGTGGTTGGTCGCCAGCGGCTCCGGGTAGACCACATCGAGCGCCGCCCGGGCCAGTGGATGGCTCTGCAGGTGCGCGGTCAGCGCCTCCAGGTCGATGATCGGCCCGCGCGCCGTGTTGATAATCGATGCGTCCGGCTTCATGCTCGCGAGGCGTTCGGCATTGATGAGGCCGCGCGTCTCGGGCGTCAGCGGCGAGTGGATCGTGAGCAGATCGACCAGCGGCAACATCTCGTCCAACGGCATCAGCGACGCGCCGGCCGCCTCGACGACGTCCGGGGCGACGTACGGATCGGCGACCAGCAGCGTCATGCCGAACGGCCGCGCCCGATCCGCCAGGGCCTGGCCGATCCGGCCAAAACCGATGATGCCGAGCGTGAGCTGGCGCAGCGGCGGCACCGGGCCGCGCAGGATGCCGCCGGTGGCCGAGCCGAACTTCGCCCACGCGCCGTCGTGCAGGTCACGGTCCTGCTCGACGATGCGCCGGTTGACCGCCAGCAGCAGCGCCATCGCGTGATCCGCGACCTCGGCGGTGCAATAGCCGGGGTAGTGGGTGACGACGATGCCGACGTCGGCCGCCGCGTCGAGATCGACGTTGTCCAGCCCGACACCGTAGCGGCTGATCACCTTGACGTTGGGAATGTTCTCCAGCACCTTCCGCGTGACCGCCTCCCGGGTGCTCACCAGCAGCGCGTCGGCGTCCTGCCCGACCGCGATCAACTCGTCCTCGTTGAAGGACGGCGCCCCCTGAAGGTCGATATCGAGCTCGGGGAACTTCGGGATCATCGCCCGCTCCAGTTCGAGCCCGCTGGTCTCGCTGCCGTATCGATCCGATGTCACGACGACCTTGACGCGCTTGGCCACGCCTGCCTCCTGCCTGATTGCGATCCCGCGCCCATGAGGGCAATTCTCCGCATTCTGGCACGAGCCGCCAGTTTCGGAAACCGTGCCGGGCGTGACAGCTCGCGCCGATCGGCGGGATACTGCGCGCAACGGACCGTCCCGGAGTTGCCGGGACGGGAAGCATTCATCTCAGCGAGGCACCATATGGCACAGGATTGGAAGCAGGACCTCGAGAACCGCCGCGAGGAGCTGCGTCAGGAGTTCATGGAGCTCCTGGCGATGCCCAGCGTCAGCACTGACCCGAACCGCGCGGGCGATGTTCGCGCCACGGCGGAATGGGTGGCCGACCGCCTGCGTCGCGCGGGCGTACCGGAGGTCCGCATCGCGGAGACCGCCGGGCATCCCGCCGTGCTCGGAAGCTGGCACGTCGCGGACGACCAGCAGACAGTGCTGATCTACGGACACTATGACGTCCAGCCCGAGGAGCCGGTCGAGCTCTGGGACACGCCGGCCTTCGAGCCGACCGCCCGCGACGGCCGGGTCTACGCGCGCGGCTCGTCGGACATGAAGGGGAACCTGCTGACGGCGATCCACGGCGTCGAGGCGCTGGCCCGCGCCACCGGGCAGCCGCCGATCAACGTCAAGTTCCTGTTCGAAGGCGAAGAGGAGATCGGCAGCCCGAACTTGCCGGCGCTGGTCGAGCAGGAGAAGGACTTCCTCGCCGCCGACGCGGTGCTCTCGGCCGACGGCGGCCAGTTCGGACCGGACCAGCCGGAGCTGACGGTCGGCCTGAAGGGGCTCGGCGGCTGCCAGATCAACCTCACCACCGCCAACAGCGACCTCCACTCGGGCATGTACGGGGCGACCGTGCCGAACGCGGTGCGCGCGATGGTGCAGCTCGCGGCGACATTCCACGACGCCGACGGCCGCGT
>JAEVYR010000411.1 GCA_023392645.1 Chloroflexota bacterium
GGGAAGGGAACCGTCCCCGCGCGAAGCGTGGTGCTTGTCACCCTTCATCGGCAGCTTTGCCGCCGCGTTTATCGAGGTGAGCGATTCCGCTCTTCACCCGATTCCCATTGCGATTGCGCTTCGCGCGGGGACGCATCAACCCCATCCCTAACCCTTCCCCCACCGGGGGAAGGGAACCGTCGCTCTGAGTGACGACACGTTGTGTCGTCTCGACGGACCGGCTCAAGGCCGATCCCTACGTCAGCCTATCTTCGTCGACCGATTCGAGCCAGTCGCGGAGGTGAGCGAGGAAGCGGGTCGCGGCGAGGCCGTCGAGCGCCCGGTGGTCGATCGTCAGCGAGAGATTCATCATCGCGCGGATGGCGATCATGTCATCGACCACGACCGGACGCTTGACGATCGCCTCGGTCGAGAGGATCCCGACCTGTCCCGGCACCAGGATCGGCGTCGACACCAGCGAGCCGAAGGTGCCCGGGTTGTTGACCGTGAAGGTGCCGCCCGCCATCTCGTCCGGCGCCAGCGACCCCTCCCGCGCCTTGCTCGCGAGGTCGGCGACGGCGTGCGCCAGCCCGGAGAGGCTGAGACGGTCGGCGTTGCGGATCACCGGCACCACCAGCCCGTTGTCGAGCGCGACGGCGACGCCGAGGTTGATCTCGCCGCGATGGATGATGCGGGTGTCGTCCCAGACGGCATTGAGGCGCGGGTGCTCGCGCAGCGCCTTGACGACGCCGGCCAGCACGATCGGCAGGTAGGTCAGGTCGATTCCCTCGCGCTCGCGGAAGGCATCCTTGTTGGCCGCGCGCCAGGCGACGGCGGCGGTCATGTCGACCTCCATCACGACCGTCGCGTGGGGCGCGGTCGAGACCGACTGCACCATGGCGTCGGCGATCGCGCGGCGCATCGAGGTCAGCGGCACCACCTCGTCACCGGGGCGAACCGGCAGCGGATCATGGTGGCCGTTGGTCGCGGGCGTTGGGCGCGGTGGCGTCGCGTGAGAGGCCGGCACAGGGGCGGCACTACGGGGTGCCTCGGCCGGCACGTGGGCGGCACCACGGGATTCGACGACGGCGAGGACATCTTGCTTGGTGACGCGGCCGCCGGCGCCGCTGCCGTCGATGGTCGTGATGTCGATGCCATGCTCCTCGGCGACGCGGCGGACGAACGGCGACGAGCGGGTATGGAGCAGGTCGACCTCGTCGCTGATCGTGCCGTCGTGATGGTGACGCGACGATCCATCGGTCTGGGTTGGAGCTGCCACAGGGGCGGCACTACGGGAGGATTCTGCCGTGGTGGCGGGATGGGCCGCCACAGGGGCGGCACTACGGGAAGATTCGTCCGCACTACCCTCGTCGATGCGGCAGAGGGCGGCGCCGACCGGGACGGTGGTGCCCGGTTCGACAAGGAGCTCGACGAGCGTGCCGGTGAGGGGTGACGGCAGCTCGGAGCTGGCCTTGTCCGATTCGATCTCGACCAGCGGGTCGTACTTGTCGACGTGGTCGCCTGGCTGCTTCAGCCACGCGCCGACGGTGCCCTCGGTCACGCTCTCGCCGAGCTGGGGCATCGTCACGTCGGAGGTGGTCATCGTTGTTGCCATGGATTCCTCCGGGAATGTCGGGTGGCCGACCCCGCCCACCTCGGGGCGGGGCTACGGCAATTCCCATGCGGATGTCAGAAGCGGATCAGGCTAGTGAGCGAGGCCGCGATCTTGTCGGCGTCGATCAGGAAGGCCTTCTCCAGCGGCGGGCTGAACGGCATCGCCGGCACGTCGGGCGCGGCCAGGCGCGTGACCGGCCCGTCGAGCCACGCGAACGCCTTCTCGCCGATCAGCGCGGCGACCTCGCTGGCAACCGAGCACGGCTCGTTCGCCTCGGTGACGACCAGCGCCTTGCCGGTCTTCTTTACCGAGTCGAGCACCGTCACCTCGTCGAGCGGCTTGAGCGAGCGCAGGTCGATCAGCTCGACGCTGGCGCCCGTCCCCTGCTCCACCGTGTCGATCGCCTTTTCCGCTTCGTGGACCATGTTGCCGTAGGTGATCACCGAAACATCGGTGCCTTCGCGGACGACGCGCGCCTTGCCGAGAGGGATCGTCTCGCCCTCGGCGAGGGATGGGCCCTGAATGGCGCGGTACATCTTCTTGTGCTCGAGGAAGAGCACCGGGTCGTCGTCGGCGATGGCGCTGCGCAGCAATCCGGCGGCGTCGGCCGGGGTCGACGGGACGACGACCTTCAGGCCTGGGGAGTGGACGAACAGCGCCTCGATGCTCTGCGAGTGGTAGAGCGCGCCGTGGACGCCACCGCCGAAGGGCACGCGGATCGTCATCGGCACGCAGAAGTCGTTGTTGGAGCGATAGCGGAATTTCGCCGCCTCGTTCAGGATCTGGTCCAGCGCGGCGTGGATGAAATCGAGGAACTGGATCTCGGCGACGGGGCGCAGGCCGTTGACGGCCATGCCGATCGCGGTGCCGATGATGCCGGCCTCGGCGAGCGGCGTGTCGATCACGCGCTCCGCGCCGAACTCGTCGTAGCGCCCGCTCGTCGCGCGGAACACGCCGCCGAACTTGCCGACATCCTCACCGAGGACGACGACGCGCTGATCCGCCCGCATCTGCACCTGCAGCGCGCTGCGGACTGCTTCGATGATGTTCATGACGGGCATGCTGCTTCTCTATCCGTGGTGGTGCGGGTTCTTGGTGCGAGCTTGCTCGGCGAGCCAGGCGCGCTGCTCGCGCAGGTTCCAGGGCTGATCCTCGTACACGGCGTCGAACATCGTGTCGATGGCGGGCGCGACCTTGTGGTCGGCGGCCGCGAGCGCGTCCGTGATC
>JAEVYR010000494.1 GCA_023392645.1 Chloroflexota bacterium
AAGGCCGAGCGCCTCATGGTCGAGTGCCGGATAGATCTGACCTGTGACGCCCCCCTCGACCGCCTCTCGCATGCCGCCGGTATCCGGCACGACCACCGGCCGCGACATCGCCATCGCCTCGACGCAGACAATGCCGAACGGCTCGAACGGCGCGGCATGGCAGAACGCATCACTGGCCGCCATGATCGCCGGGATATCGGACCGCATGCCGAGGAACGACACCTGATCGGCGACGCCGAGCTCGCGGGCCAACACCTCCAGCTCGGATCGCTGATCGCCGTCGCCGGCGATCGTGAGCCCGACGTCGGCCCCCTGCGATCGCGCCGCGGCCACCCCGCGAATGGCAACGTCGACGCGCTTGTTAACCCCACGGCCGAGGGTTCCAACCGCGCAGAAAAGAGTCCGGCAATCCGGCCGATGAAACGGGAGCATCGTTACGTCGACGCTGGCCGGGTCGAAGCGATCAATATCGACGCAGTTGTGAAATACGGCCATGCGGTCGCGAGAGAACTGATTGGTGCGGTGATTCCAGGCGGCGAGCGCCTCGCTGCAGACGATGATGCGATCGGCAACGATCTGGGTCGCGAAGTTGGCGAGGCGAAACTTCCACGAGCTGAGGTAGATATCGCCCTGTTCGCAGCCGATTCGCACGGGCACGGCGGCGCGCCAGGCGGCCGGGAGCGCCAGCAGCCGGCTCCAGGTCAAATGGGCCTCGACGATGGCGGGGCGGTACTGGCGTATGAGATTGAGGAGGTCGCCGTAGACGCGATCGAATCGCCTCCCGGCGAAGTGCGAGCGCACGTCGAGCACGTCGACGGGGATTCCGAGCTCCCGGATTTGGTCGCCGATCGGCCCGTCGTCGAACAGACCGACGATGCGATGGTCGAAGGTTCCCGTGCGCATTGCCTCGCGCAGCATCGTCACGAGATGCGTCTGCGCGCCGCCGACCTTGAGCTCATCGATGATGTGGATAATTTTGGGTGATCCGAGTGCCATTTGGGGATCCACAGCAATAGGCATTATGTGTCGCCAACTATCTGATCGAACAATGATGCGAACGATTCGGCTTGCCGCGAGGCAAGAAATCTGTCGCATTCGGAGTCGTTCGGTTCGGGTTTGGGATCTCGATGCAAGATGAAGTCGGACAGCGTGGTGGCAGCAGCCGATATGTCACCATCGAGAAAAACACCAAGGCCGGTCTTCTCCAACCAAAGGCGTGACTCGCTCAATTCTGGCACAACTGCAATAACTGGTTTGCGAAGCGCCATGTACTCGACGGCCTTTGCATGCAGGCACCACCAACGCACCTCTCGGCCTGTCATGAGCACGCCGGCAACTGCGCCGGAGAGTGCCTCAAGGACCTTGCTCTGTGGCAATCGGTCGACAAGAGTGACGTGATCCTCAATTTCCAACTCGCGCGCAAGTGGAGCGACGACGGGTGCATTCCGCGTAAACTCGCCTGCAATCACCAGCTTCACGCCGGAATTCCGCACCGACTCATTCCGAAGGCTCTGAGCGAATATACGCATGAACTGCGATCCATACTCTGGAAAAACGTTTCCCGGGTAAAGCAGGTAGGGAACATCGCAGAATGGATCAGATGCCTGCTTTGGCAGCAATTCTTCGTCAATGCCGGTCGGTATGAACTGCCACCGCTTGATGTTGCCGGGCTTATACATGTCGGCGAGGATCATGCCGATACCTTCCGACGCGACGGTCACGGCATCAGCGTGGGTTACCGTGTGCCGTTCAAGCTCTCGCCGCCGGTAATATCCCCTGTCCCAAAAGCGCTCGGATGGCCGCATTAGGTACCCTGAAGGGTCTCGCACGTCGGCGACCCACTTCACGCCTTCGTTTTGCAGAGTGGAGGCGATCCAGTGTCCGGTGAAATCCGGCTGCGTGGAAAAGACGAGCGGTATGTCGTGGTCACGGATCAGGTGGCGAGCCTTCCGAATCGCGGGCAGGTACCACGTCGCGAAGATATCCGGGTTGAAGAGCCAACGTGTACGAATGAGATCGAGCGCCCCAGATGCCACTCGCCTACCGAGCGGTAATGCTGCCGACTCAACCCCGCCTACGGGCGTGGCCGCAACCTGTCCTCGACGCTGCATCGCCGCCGCAGTCGTGTCGACGCCACCCAAGGCCATCCGAACTCCGCGCGTCGTCGGCTCGATGTTCCGCGCTCGATGAATCTCAACTTCGGGTGGGAGATTTTCGAGAAGCGAGTAATCTTCGCGGTGCCGGTAGTTGATATCAACTGTCAGCACATAGGGCTTCCAGCCTAAGTGAGGCAAATATTTCGCCAGTCGGTACACTCGGTAGGCACCAACCTGATCCTCAGGAGGAAAATTCGGAGCGATTATGAGAATACTGCGATTCATCCATTGACCCTTCATACGCGACTCTTCACCACTCAATGTCTTCGACATCATTGAGGGTTCGGATCATGTCCGATAGCGGTTTCGGTCAACATAGTCTCCAGTTTGGCATTCTGACTCTTGACATCGAAATCACGCATCATGCGATCGCGTCCAGCCAACCCCATTCTTGTCCGTAGATCGGGATCCTGTGCAAGCGCAAGAATGGCGTTGGCCATCCCTGCTTCATCACCCGGCTCGACGAGAAAGCCGGTCCCTCCATGGGTCATCCCTTCGGAATTGCCGCCGGATCGCGTCACGACGACTGGCAAGCCATGTGCGGATGCTTCCAGCATCGTGCCGGAGATGCTTTCCTCGTGCCCCTGCGCGCTCCGAACATTGTGCTGGACAAAGATGTCGCTCCTTGCCATGGCGGCATACACCTCGTCGATCGTGCGTCCACCATGAAACGTGACCCTCTCGGCGATGCCAAGGTCCACCGCCAATGCGATGCAGGTCGTTCTGTCCGGCCCATCGCCAATGATTTCGAGCTTGGCCTCGGGCAGCGACTCCACCACCCGCGCGAAAGCGCGCAGCGTGTGAGGCACCCCTTTCACAGGGACGAGGCGTGATACGGCCAGCAGACGGAGCTCGTCCCTGCCCGCGGGCCGCGGCAAGACGCACTCGGGAATGTCGATGCCGATGTAGTGTCGCTCCACCTTTTGCGGCGGCACGCCGAGCGCAAGAACGCGCTGCCTCAGGAACTCAGAACCTGCCAGCACCAGCGCTGCCCGGTCGCAAGCTTCCAGCAGCCGTCGCTCGTACGCATCACCGAACGAAGTGGCAGCATTGATATCCGACCCCCCTGCCAGCCACACCAGCGGGACGGGCCGCTTCATCCGATCCAGCACGTCGACGGCCTGCATCGCATTCCACGCGAAGATGCAATAGATCAGGTCGATCTCCCGCCGATCGAGTTCCTTTGCGATACGGCGGGCGGCATAGTCCGCGAGGTGATGCTTCGGAGCCTGCGTGCCTTCCAGGCGGCGAGCAAGTGCCATCCTCGCTCGCGGCAGCCAGCGCCGTGTCTCATTGACGAGATGGAGATCATCGATCGGAAAATCGGGAAGGTTGGTACCCCACTCGGCAAAGACAGACACCGTTGCGTTTTGCATGCCCCGCGCCTGCCGATGAAAGAACACCTCAGAGCGCTTCAGGTAAGTATTGGTGTAGAACCCCAGCCGTGGCTCAGTCAATACGGATTCCATTCGTCCAGACTACCCTCTGTCCAAGACAGCTCTCCCCGAGCCATTATCGATCGTGGAGACCGAAGCGAGCCAACAGCGACACGCGTCCGCGTTCCAGCGCCGACACCGGCCAGGGCGTCACCAACCACAGGCACAAGGCGATGTAAACCAACGTGCCTACGGCAACCTTTGCTGTCACCACCCAGATCCAGCTCGCTCCGAGTTTCTCCATCGTTCCGCCAGCCAACCAACTCACTGCTCCCATCACCAGGGCGGAACCGAGAATCGGTCGCATTTGGGTGAGTGTTACGCCGATTTGCAGGCTTGCTGCACGGTGGGCAAGCCACATCAGCGGCACGGTCAGCAGCACGCTCAGCGTTGCGTAGGCGCCCGCGACCGATGTTGGTCCCCATATGTTGCCAACCGCGATGGCAATTACGGTCAGCGCCGTCGCCGCTGCCCCGACGAGAAAGAGTTGGCGCCCCTCGCCGACAGCGGTATAGAGCCAGCCGTTCGTACTCGAAACTATTTGGCTGATCATCGCGATCGCCAACCACGCAAGAACTGGCACGACCGGACCCCACCTTGGCCCATAGACAAGCCGAACCGTCTCCGGCGCGGTGACCAGCAACCCGATGGCAATCGGATACCCTGCAAAAGCTATCGCCCGCACAGCCGAACGATAGGCGGTCCCCATCCTCTCGCGATCATGCGATAGTGCCGAGAGCGCAGGTACCATCACTCCGGTCATCGAGCTGGCAAAGAGCATCGTCGGCAAGGTCATGAGGAAGTACGCGCGTGAGTAGTATCCGAGCGCCTCGGTGCCCCATGTCCTACCAATCAGGATATTGTCCGTGTTCCTGCCGAAGTACGTCACCACACTGGACAGCATGAGATATCCACCAAATGTCATCATTCCCATCATCCGGGGATCTCGAGACGGCCGGCCGGGTCGATACCCACTGAAAGCGAAGGCAAGCGTCATTCTCACACCCTGGCTGACGAGTCCCTGCCAAACCAACGCCCAATAGCCAAGACCGAGAGAGGCCAGAACCACGGCAACGACGGCACCAACAAATTGAGCAAGTACAGAGAGTTGCGTCGTGGCGCGGTAGTTCATACGTCGCTGCAACAGTGCTCCGGGTTGCGCAGCGAGTCCTGACAACAGAAAGCTACCTCCGAGCGCCATGGTCACAGGGGCGACCTCCGGCGTGTCGTAGAACGCGGCAAGTGCGGGAGCGACACCGACGGCGATCAGCCAAAACACCGCACCGCTGGTCGCATTGATCCAAAAGAGATTGTGGACCTGCGCAAGCGTGAGATCCTTGCGCTGGATCGTCGCCCACGATAGGCCCATGCCGGACACAGCTCCGATCAAGGCGGTGAGCGTGGCAACCATGCCCATGATGCCGTAGTCGCTAGGGAGTAGAAGACGTGCGAGGACCGCTGTGGCGATCACACCGATGAACTGGTTCGCGATGGTCACCGAAACCGTCCACATCGCGCCCGCGCGCGCGAGTGAACCGACCTGTGCCTCGGTCGGTGCGCGAAGCACCGACTGATTCCGCTCGTCGGGCTCGTCGACTGGCGCAGCCGACTCCGGGCGAATCGAGAAGAAGCGAGCCATTGTCAGATATCCAATAGCGCTGGCTTCATGGCCGGTACGCGAAGGTCGTCATCTCGGCATCAAGCGTATCGTATGTTGCCCGAAGGCCGTCCGGTAGCGATACCACCGGTCGCCAGCTCAAGAGCCGTCGCGCCTTCGCGATCTCGGGCTTGCGCTTGCTGGGGTCGTCGACCGGCAGCGGCAGGTAGGCGATCTCCAAGGCGCTCTCGGTCATCGCCAGGATCAGCTCGGCGATTTGCAGCACGGTGTGCTCACTGGGGTTGCCGAGGTTCACCACCTCACCCAACGCCCGGGGGCTCTCCATCAGCGCGATCAAACCCGTCACGGTGTCGTCGACGTAGCAGAGCGACCGCGTCTGCAGGCCGTCGCCGTAGACCGTCAGCGGCTCGCCGCGCAGCGCCTGACCGATGAAGTTCGGCACGATCCGGCCGTCCTCCGGCGCCACGCGCGGGCCGTAGGTGTTGAACAGCCGCGCGATGCGGACATCGACGCCGTGCTGGCGATGATAGGTCATCGTCAGGCTCTCGGCGAAGCGCTTGCCTTCGTCGTAGCACGAGCGCGGCCCGTTCGGGCTGACGTTGCCGCGGTAGTCCTCGGTTTGAGGATGCACCAGCGGCTCGCCATAGACCTCGGAGGTGGACGTTAGCAGGAACCGGGCGCCGTCGCGTCGGGCGATCTCGAGCAGGTTCAGCGTGCCGACCGAGTTGACCATCAGGATCTCGACCGGCACCTCGGCGAACGCCTTCGGGCTGGCCGGGCTCGCCAGGTGGTAGACGCGGTCGTACGGCGCGTGATCATCGAGCGCGAAGCCGGGTACGGCGACATCAGCCTCGATCAGATGGAACCGTTCACACCGGCTGGCGTCGCGAAGATTGAGATGCCGGCCGGTGATGAAGCTGTCCACCACCGTGACCCAGTGCCCTTCGCCGAGCAGGGCGTCGACGAGATGACTGCCGACGAAGCCGCCACCACCAGCAACGAGGATGTTCATGCGTGAACTCCGGCACCCTCCCGCCGGACGGACCCGGCGAGCCGTGTGACGATGCGGTCGCAGACCCGATCGACGTCGTCCTCGGTCATCTCGGTGAAAAAAGGCAAGGCGAGGGTGCTGCCGGCGACGCGCTCCGTGACGGGGAAGTCGCCGGGACCGTAGCCATACCGCTCGCGATAGTAGGGTTGCAGGTGGATCGGCACGAAGTAGGGCCGGCTAGGGATGCCGTCCGCCGCGAGCGCCGTCATCAGCGCCTCACGGTCGACCGACGGGTCGAGCCGCACCACATACACAAACCAGCTCATCCGCGTCGTCTCGGGGACGACCACCGGCGCACTGACCCCATCGATGCCGGCGATGCGCTCGTCGTACCAGGCAGCCACCCGCGCACGAATCGCGAGGATCGCGTCGAGGCGCGCCAACTGCGACCGGCCGAGCGCCGCGCTCATCTCGTCGAGCCGGTAGTTGTAGCCGAGGCGGACGTGGTTC
>JAEVYR010000637.1 GCA_023392645.1 Chloroflexota bacterium
CGATTCGTGGCTCTCGGAACCGAAGAAGATCGGCCCGAGCACCAGCGTGCCGAGCGCGAACGGCACTGCCACGCCGATGATGGCGACGAGCGTGGCGTTGAGTCCGACCTGGCGCATCTCGGCGAGATTGGACTCGAGGCCGATCGAAAAGAGCAGCAGCAGCGCCCCGAGGCTGGCGAGGAACGCCATGGTCTCGTTGGTGGTGATATCGTCCATCAGGCCCCAACCGAGATAGCCGAACACCGCGAGGATGATCCCCGCGAACAGCTCGCCGATGACGGCCGGCTGGTCGAATTTTTCGACGATGTCGCCCATCTTGCCGGCCAGCAGCACGATCGCGAACATCATGAAGACGAGACCCCAATGGGTCGTCCCCTCGCCGCCCTCTCCTTCGGCGGCCAGCGCGGTGAGCGGCAGCAGAAGCATGGTGACGACGCCCACGGCGACAGCGGCGAGCGATCTTGCGCGAATCCGCGCGCTTGAACGATGCATCAACGGGTCCCTCTCGGCTCCCCTGTCCCGCCGTGGCGAGACCCCAAACTCCACACTCATGGCAGCATACCGTGACGGCGGGTCGGGCGTAAGCCGGCCGGGTCGCATTCGGCTGGACACGCCATGCTTGACCGGTATCCGGGCGGCGGATATACTTCGCAATGCTGCCGGGCGATTAGCTCAGCTGGTTAGAGCGCCACGTTGACATCGTGGAGGTCACTGGTTCGAGTCCAGTATCGCCCACCCCATCATCAGCACGTCGAAGCCGGTCGCCAGTGGCAACCGGCTTCTGCATTTCCGCCCCAAGATCATCAGCGGACGCATCTCGCTCCCGCACGCGAGCCCGGCGGATCACGAAGCCACACCCCGTCGCTCTGTATACTTGCGCGCATGGTCATGCTCGACACGCGCAGCCCGCGCGCCTCCTCGCGTCCCACATCGACACTGCTCCCCCGGACCGCCTCATGCTGAGCCCACAGCCGATCGCACGCGTGCTCATTTCGCTGATCGCGGCGTTGCTCCTGTTCGCGCCGGCCGCCACGGCGCAGGAGGCGCCGCAGCTTCAGATCAACTCGAAGCGCTACATCGTGATCGATGGCCAGACCGGTCATGTGTATGCCCAGAAAGGCGCGCGCGAGCAGGTCCCCATTGCGAGCCTGACCAAGGTCTTTACGGCGGTGCAGGCGCTCGAGATGGCCTCGCCGAACATGCTCATCACCACAGACGAATCCGACCTCTTCGGGTCGGAGGCGACGACGATGGGGTTCGGTCCCGGCGAAACCTACACGCTCAAGGATCTCATCTACGGCATGCTCTTGCCCTCCGGCAACGATGCCGCCCACGCCATCGCCCGCTCGCTCGGCGACCCGCAACCGGGCGAGGATCCGGAAAAAGCGGTCGCGCGGTTCATGAATCTGCTCAACCAGCGCGTCAAGGACATGGGTCTCACCGATACCAACCTGATCACCCCGTCCGGATGGGGCGTACCGGGTCACCACTCGTCGGCGTGGGATGTCGCGGCGATGATGCAGCATGCGATCGAGTTCCCGCTGATCGTCGACGCGATCCAGACATCGAGCTACACCACCTCCAATGGCGCGCTGACGGTCACCAATACCAACAAGCTGCTGGGCAATTACAGCGCCCTGGTCGGCGGCAAGACCGGCTACGACGACGATGCCGGCTGGTGCCTGGTCGAAGTCGCGAAGCAAGGCGATCGGCAGATGATCGCCGTCACGCTCGACGGCATCGCCCCGGACGACTGGTATGACGACAACCGACTGCTGCTCGAATACGGGTTCCAGCAGGATCGCGGCGCCGCGAACGACTGGTCCGGCGCCTCCCTGGTCTGGACGGATCCGTCGGTTGCCGAGATGGAACGCGCGGCCTCATCCGACGTCGCCATCGCCGGCGAGCCGATCCCGGAGCCGGACGCCTCCGACATCGCCGCCGCGCCGGCCGCGGTGACCGGCGAGATCACGCGAGGGGTCGGGCGCGAGGCGTTGCCGATTGCGATGCTGAGCCTGGTGCTCATCCTCGGCGCACGCGGAGCGCTGGCCTACACTCGGTGGCCGCTCGGGCGCGCTCGCCCCATTGACGCGGCCTGACGCGAGGCATACACTCGCACCATGTCGAGTCATCGGCGATGACTGGAACGAGTAGGCCTGCACGGCAGCCCCAGAGAGGTCACGGTTGGTGCGAGTGACCGGCGAGCCACGGACCGAAAACCATCCACGAGCCGAGCCGTGAACCCGCCCCGGCGGCACTAGCGCGCTCCGGTCGCCCCCGTTACCGGGCACGTTGAGCGGCTTCGTCGCGTCATGCGCGGCGACGGCCGGAATGAGGGTGCAACCACGCCAGCCCGGCGTCCCTTTATGCGGGACGCCGGGTTTTTGCGTCCCTTTCGACCAGCGAGAACCGATCAAAAGGAGCATCACATGGCCAGCAACGACGCGGTCATCGAAGACATGGATATCTCCGTCGATCCGGAGAACACGCGCGAGTACGAGCTCGCGCGGATGCGCCACTCCGCCGCCCACCTGATGGCCGAGGCCGTCCAGGAGATCTTCCCGGATGCCAAGTTCGGCATCGGTCCGGCGATCGAGAACGGCTTCTACTACGACTTCGATCTCCCCCGCCCGCTCACGCCCGATGACCTCTCGGACATCGAGGCCCGGATGAAGAAACACCGCAAGGCGAACGAGAAGTTCGAGCGCAGGGAGATCTCGCGCGAGGAAGCGCTCGACATCTTCGGGGACAACCCCTACAAGGTCGAGATCATCAACGAGCTGCCCGAAGACGCGACGATCTCGACGTACCAGCAGGGCGATTTCCTTGACCTCTGCAAGGGGCCGCATGTCGAGTCGACGAAGAACATCGGTCCGTTCAAGCTGCAGAGCGTCGCGGGCGCCTACTGGCGCGGAGACGAGCACCGGCCGATGCTCCAGCGCATCTACGGCACAGCGTGGCCGACCAAGGAAGAGCTCAACGAGTATCTCGAGAAGCTGGAGGAGGCGCAGAAGCGCGATCACCGGCGGCTCGGCAAGGAGCTCGATCTCTTCTCGGTCTCCGAGGAGATCGGCCCGGGCCTGATCCTCTGGCACCCCAATGGGGCGATGGTTCGCTACCTCGTCGAGCAGTTCGAGCAGGAGGAGCAAATCCGCCGCGGCTACGATCTCGTCTACACGCCGCACATCGCCTCGGAGCGCATCTACCAGATTTCCGGCCACCTGCAGACATACGGCGAAAACATGTACTCGCCGATGAGCATCGAGGAGGTGGACTACTACCTCAAGCCGATGAACTGCCCCGGCCACATCATGATCTACAAGGGCCAGGTGCATTCCTACCGCGAGCTGCCGGTGCGCTACGCCGAGCTCGGCACGGTCTACCGTTACGAGCGATCGGGCACGCTGCATGGCATGCTCCGGGTGCGCGGCTTCACGCAGGATGACGCCCACATCTTTTGCACGCACGACC
>JAEVYR010000518.1 GCA_023392645.1 Chloroflexota bacterium
GGAGCGATTCCGATGCGCGGCGGCCACCACGTCGGGCGCCAGCAACCGATCGATCGCCTCGCCCTGGCTGGTCGCCGATGCCGCCGCGGCCGATGCCTCGCTCAGCAACCGCTTGTCTTCGCCCTCCGCGCGGGTCGCCATCTCGTCGAGCAGCAGCTCCCCCTCGCGGATCTCGACCGGCACGTCGAGCCCGGCGTCGCGTTTTTTCACGATCTCGTCCCGCCACGTCTCGAACGTGTCGGGAAACGCCTCAACCTGGTAGATGTAGCGCGTGTTGCGTGGCAGCGAGAACGATGCGCCCCAGCGATCGTTGTCGATGAACCGCATCGGGGCCTCGGACCACGTTGTCTCGTCCCACGGGCGATAGCGCACCACCGCCGCCAGCTTGTCGTGCCCCTCACGGAAGATATCGGCAGTCACGACGAGGGTGTCCCCGACCTCTCGCTTGATCGGGTACCGCCCACAATCGACGGATGGCTCAACCCGCTCGATCAGCACCGGCGACGGCGGCGGCGCGTCAGGTTCGAACGAAATCTGCGTCAAGGTCATTCAGGCATCCCCTCTCGATCGCAACACGGCGCACTGCCGAAATTGTCGTACATTCCGTTCGTGCATGGACGGTGCCACGCGGTGCCGTGCCTGTCGATGAGGAGATGCTGGATTCATGAGATCGATACGGGTGACCGGTGCCGTGCTGATTCTGCTGATGGTGCTGACGGCGATCGGCGTCGCCCTCGCCCCGATCGGCTCCCCCGCGCTCGGTGGGGACGAAGCCGACGAATTCAAGGAATTCATGGAGCCACGGCTGCTGGCGTTGTACGACTCGGCCAGCGCCGTGAACGACATGGTCACGAAGAAGTCGCGCAACATCCTCGCGCTGCGCTCGGAATCGAATCGGATCGAGGCGATCACCGAGGAGATCGACGCATGGCTGGCCGATCACGACGTGCCAGCGTGGGGCGAGCCGGTCGTTCGCGACTACCGCGACGGCGCCGCGATGATCGACACGGCGATCACCGCCGCCTACGACGCGATCTCGAGCTTCGATTTCTCGCGCATGGCCAGCATGATTCCCTTATTCGACGAGGGCACGGGCCTCATCCAGCGGGCATTGAATACACTTCGCGGTTCTGCCGGATCGTGATCCATCGTAGACTGTACGAACCGCCACGACATGTGACGTGGCTGACGTGACCATGAGATCTGCACTATCGCAACCGAACCCGACGCAGAATGCCGATCATTCAGCGGGGAGCCCATCATGTACACCTACATCGTCCGATATCAGATGGACGGCGAAGAACACACCGAGACGCTCGAAGCCGAAACCGCGGCCGCCGCGGCGCAACGGGTCGAAGAGCGTCACCTGGCCGACAACGAGCGGTTCGAGCTCATCGAAGTGCATCTCGTCGAGGACGAGGACGACCTCATTCGCGATCGGCAGCAGCCCGCCTGACGCCGGGCGCTCGCATACGGGCGCCCGGTAATCGGTCCGCGCCAGAGGGACCTTCAATGAGCCAGCGAACAGCATTTGGGGCCCCACGTCCGGGACGCCCCATGCCGCTCGGCGCGACGTGGGATGGTGAGGGAACCAACTTCGCCGTCTACTCCCGCAACGCGACCGGCGTCACACTCTGTATTTTCGACGCCGGCGGCGACGAGCCAGCGCACACCGTCCCGCTCTCGGAGCGCAACCACGATACGTGGCACGTCTACGTGCCCGGCGTTCACCCCGGCGCTCGCTACGGGTATCGGTTCGATGGCCCGTGGGAGCCGGGCAACGGCCTGCGCTTCAATCCGCACAAGCTCGTGCTCGATCCATACGCCCGCGCCATGGACGGCACGGTCGACTGGGATCCGAGCATTTTCGCTTACCATCACGAATCCGGCGATGACACGGTGATGGACACGCGGCCGAACGACGCGTTCATGCCCCGCGGGGTCGTGGCTCACTGGGATTCCGACTGGGAGGGCGACCGCCACCCCAGCATTCCGTGGGAAGAGACCGTCATCTACGAGATGCACGTCAAGGGCTTCACCGCGTGCAACGAGGCGATCCCCGAGGAGATGCGCGGCACCTGGTCGGGCGTGGCCCACCCCGCCAGTATCGCGTACCTGAAGGACCTCGGCGTCACCGCGATCGAGTTGCTGCCGGTGCATGCCTTCGTCGACGATCCATTCCTGACCGACAAGGGCCTGACCAACTATTGGGGCTACAGCACGCTCAACTTCTTCACGCCGGAGCCGCGATACGGAAGCAGTCCCGATCCGCTGGTGCAGGTCGGCGAGTTCCGCCGCATGGTACGCGAGCTTCACGCCGCGGGGATCGAGGTCATTCTCGACGTCGTCTACAACCACACCTGCGAGGGCAACCATCTCGGTCCCTCGCTGAGCTGGAAGGGCGTCGACAACGCGGGCTACTACCGCCTGCTGCCCGACAACCGCGGTCGCTACGTCGATTTCACCGGCACGGGCAATTCCCTCGACCTCTCGCAGCCGCAGGTGCTGAAGATGGCGCTCGACAGCCTGCGCTACTGGGTCGAGGAGATGCACGTCGACGGCTTCCGTTTCGATCTCGCCGTCACGCTCGGTCGCGAGCACCCGGCGTTCGATCCCGGCAGCGGATTCTTCGACGCAATCCACCAGGATCCGGTGCTGGCGAACGTGAAGTTGATCGCCGAGCCGTGGGACCTCGGACCGCGTGGCTACCAGACCGGCCACTTCCCGACCCTGTGGTCGGAATGGAACGATCGCTTCCGCGATGGCGTTCGCGAATGGTGGCTTCATGGCGACCGCAGCCGCGCCGATCTCGCCTACCGCATCGCCGGCTCCTCGGACATCTTCGGCCAGTCGCGCCGCGGCCCGCGCGCCAGCGTCAACTTCGTCGTCGCCCACGATGGCTTCACGCTGCGCGATCTCGTGAGCTACAACGCCAAGCACAACGAAGCCAACGGCGAAGACAACAACGACGGGCACGACTTCAACCAGTCCAACAATTTCGGCGTCGAGGGACCGACGGACGATCCGGAAGTCAACGCGGCGCGGTCGCGTGCCCAGCGCAACATGATCGCGACGCTGATGCTCTCGCAGGGCGTGCCGATGCTCGCCCACGGCGACGAAATCAACCGGACGCAGCAGGGCAACAACAACGCCTACGCCCAGGACAACGAGATCACCTGGATCGACTGGAACCTCTCGGCGGAAGACAAGGCGCTGCTCGCGTTCACCACCGACGCGATCCGGCTGCGCCAGGCTGAGCCACTGCTCCGCCGACGTCGCTACTTCCGCGGGCAGCCCGACTCCCCGGAAGCGCTCAAGGACATCGCCTGGCTCAAGCCGGACGGCGCCGAGATGCAGCACGACGACTGGATGACCGAAAACGGCGGACCGCTCATCTTCCGGCTCTCGGGCAGCGCCTTCGAAGAGGCGAATGAGCTCGGCGAGGAGATTCGCACGTCATCGCTGCTCGTCGTGATGCACGCCGGCACCGAGGAGCTCGACGTGGTGCTGCCCGAGCCAAACGGCGAGACCGACCAGGCATTCTGGACGATCGCGCTCTCGACCCACGATGAGGATCTGCTGAGCGACGCCCGCATCGCACAGGGCGAGACGCTCACGGTCCCCGGCCGCACCGTGCTCGTGCTCCGCGGTATCGAAGGCTGACGCCGATTGAACGGTGGCCATCGAGCAGTTCTCGGAGAGGCCGGCTCACAGGAGCGGGCCGGCGCGCCACGTCGAAACCGACGGCGCGGTGTCATACGGACTCCAGATGAAGCGTTGAGAAAAGCCACTGCACGGGCGGCCACAAGGACCGCCCGTGCAGTGGCTTTTTTGCGACGAGATGATCCCGATTCGATACAGACGAAGGCAGTGCACGGCGTTGCGGGCTTCTACGACGACGGCCCGCCCTGAAG
>JAEVYR010000638.1 GCA_023392645.1 Chloroflexota bacterium
GCGCACGACGATGCCCATCGGCCAGGCGTCGTTCGCCGCAACCGGGTCGTGCAGATCGCCCGGTTCGAGATGCACCTCGACCGCGTGGAAGCCGGGATCGAGCGCCGGCAGCTCGAACGAGACCGCCGTGCCGCCGCCGAGCGCGGCGTCGCGCGTCTCGACCGCCTCGCCGTCGATGGACAGCACGACCGGCACCGTCCCCGTCGCGCCGCCATCGAGGTAGGCGGTGATCGTCTCGTCGCGACCGGCCCACGTCACCGAAGGTCCGGAGAGGCCGGTGAGGCGCAGCTCGTCGTCCGGAATGCCAGTCAGCGGGATCACATCGACCGGGATGCCGGACGCGCGCAGCGAATCGATCTCGCGCTGAGCCTCCCCGCTCGTTTCGGCGCCGTCGGAAAGAAGCACCACCCGCGAGCCACCGAGCGGCAACGCGCCGGAAGCCGCCAGCGCTGACTCAATGTCGGTCGCACCGGGATCGATCGCGCTCGGATCGCCCGCGGCCGTGTTGATCGCACCGCCGGGACCGGGGCCGGCACGTCGCTCGGTCTGCCCGCCGAAATCGGCGATCATCACCGCCTGCTGGGGTCCGGCGGCGTCGACCGCGCCTTCCATCCAGACCTGCGCGGCGTCGCCCGAGGTGTCCTGCACGCTGCCGGACCGGTCCATCAGGAAGATCGTGGTCGACTCCGCCCCGGTTCGCAGCACCATCGGCCCGGCGATTGCGATCACCAGCAATGCCACGATCGCGGTCCGCAGCGCGATACGCAGCCTGCCAAGCCGCATGCGCCGCAGCAGGAGCAGGGGAGGGAGAATCGTCAGCAGCGGCACCAGCGCCAGCCACCAGAGCATCTCGGGCCGCATCCAGGAGAGCGTCATGTCGGCTGTCCTCCCGCCGCGCGGCGACCCGTCATCGATCGCGCGAGCCACAACCACCACTCGGCCAGGAGCACCACGATCGCCGCGGCCGCGAGCAGCGGCCAGATCTCGGTCAGCACGTTACCCTGCTGACCGCCATCATCGAGCGAGGCGTCGCCGCCAGCGCCAATCGTCACCGGGCTGGCATCCCGCAGGCGCGACTCGGTCGGGTCCCCGGCGTTCACGATCAACGTGCCTCGATCGATCTCCTCGCCGCCATCATCGAGCACCGACACGATCCATACGCCGGCATCGCTCGTGATCGGGATCGCCGCCGCCGTCGCTCCGTCGGCCTCGAGGTGCGCCTCAACGGTCACAGTCCCGCTCTCGGGGCGCTCTACCCGCACGCGCGCCGCCTCCGGCGCGACCGGCAGCGTCACGACGTCGCCCGGCATCACCGCGCCCGCGCCGGCGGATCCGGCCAGCGACGCCACCGTCTGCGCCACCAGCAGGGGGAAGGTGACCCGGCTGGCGATGTTCGACACCGCGGGGTCGAATGCCCAGGCGACATACGGCACGCTGCCAAGCGTGCCGCGCCAGATCAGCGGCACATCGAGATCACCGTCGCTACCGGCGGCGAGCACCGCCGCGTCGTCGGGCAGCACGTACACGGGCGTCTCGCCCCAGGCGATCCCGTCGAGCGGCACATCGCGCAGCGCCGGGTCGTCCAGCGACACGTCCCCGAGTCGCGGATCGGGCGACACGCCCGACACCTGCCACTCCTCGTCGAGCCCGGCCGGCTGCACGAGCAGCATCGGCACGTCCGGCATATCGCCCGGCGAGGGTGCGGCCGCCTGGTAGACGACGAGATCGGCGGTGGCGGCGATATCGCGGATGCCCGGCGTCGAGGTCGGATAGATCTCGACCTTCGCGCCCGGCAACACCTCCAGCGCTCGCTGAAGCGGGCCCGGCACGTCGCTGACGAGCACGATCGACATTCCCGCCACGCCGCTGCCGCCCGGCTGCACGATGGCGGTGTTGTCAGCAGGAAGCGCGTCGTCGGAGACAATCTCCAGCGTCACTCGCGTCAATCCGGCCGGCAGCCGCACCTCGAAGGTTCCGCTCGCGCCACCGGCGAGGGTGACCGTACCCGACGCGATATCGCGTTCGGGCGTGCGCGCCACCCAGGGGATCGTCTCGGTGCCGGGCCGGTCGTGCAGCACCGTCGCCTCGACCAGCAGGCCGCCGTCATCGAGCGGCGCGGTCGTCGTCCGCACGATGCCGGCGTTCGGCGCGGCGTCGCCGACGGTGATCGTTTCCGCCGAACCATCCACCGCCAGTCCGCCATCGGTCACCACCGTCACCCGCCGGTCGAGTCCCGGCAACACCGCGCCGTCGAGCAGGCGGGTGACGGCGGCGCCGTCCGGGGTGCCGCCGGGCACCGCGAGACCATGCAGCCAGTCCTTGAGATCATCGAGTTGGCGCCCGTCGGCGGCGCTTCGCACGATCGGCTGTCCCGATGCGATCACGAGCGTTAGCCCGTCGCCCTCCTGCCACCCGCCGAGCGCATCGTCGACGCGTTCGCGGGCGTCATCCCAGCGCGTGGAGCCATCGGGCGTCATTGCCAGCATGCTGGTCGAGCCGTCGAGCACGATCACGTGGTGGATGGCGCCGGTACGCTGGCCACCAAGCGCATCGAGACCGGAAATCGCCGGCCGCATGAAGGCGAGCACCAGCAGCAGCGCCGCCAGCAATTGCAGCAGGAAGAGCAGCGTCAGCGGAGGCTTGCGCCATCGGGGAGACTCCCGCGTTTCGCTGGGGACGCGCGGCCAGAAGGCGAGCTGGGGGAAGGGGAGCACCTCCGGCAGCCGGTGGCGCATGTGCAGCGCGACGATGGCGACGAGCGCGAGACCGGCGACGACACCGGCGGGAAAGAGCCAGCTCATGCGACGATCACCCCCGCTCGCTCAAGCCGCAGCAGCATGTCCGGATCGGTCCGCATGCCGGCTGAGAGCCGCACGAGCGGCACCGAGCGCCGCGTCGCCGTCGTCACCAGGTCAGTCAACCATGCATCGCGGCCGCGCACGTAGCGTCCCACCGTGTCCGGCTGGAGATTGACCCGCTGCCGCTGGCGGCTCTCGGGGTCCTCGATCTCGATCACCTCGTGCGCGGCGGCCAGCGCGCTCGGGTCGGCCTCCAGCGCATCCTCGACGTGCAGGATCACCACCCGCCAGCGCCGGTTCGCCAGACCGGCCAGCGTCCGGTCGAGCGCCTCCGGCTCGACCCCGATCAGGTCGCTGACAACAATCAGGAGGCCGGAGCGGGGCCGGGCGTGGGCATAACGCTCGACAGCATCGAGCAGGGGAGCGCTGCCACCGCCGTCGATCCCGGCGAGGTGCGTCACCGCCGGCACCACCATGCCGCGCCCCTGCACCGGGCCGAAAGGCTCGGTTCGCTCGCCACCGAGCGCCGCGATGGTGATTCGGTCCGCCCGCGCCAGCGCGATCCATGCCAGCAGCGCGCCAGTCCGGTGCGCCAGCCGCAGCTTGCTCTCGCGCTCCGCCGCCTGCCACGCCATCGAGGCGCTGGCGTCGATCAGGAGGTGAACATCCAGCT
>JAEVYR010000536.1 GCA_023392645.1 Chloroflexota bacterium
GACTCGAATGGGCCGGCCTGTTTGAGTTGGGGAGGATTGGAAGAACTCGTGTCTTGAGGACGGGCGATGTGAGGCGTCGCTCCGGATGCTCGCATCTCCCATGCATGCACATCCTGAGCATCTGGACGCCGGAAACGACAGATGCCCAGGTTCGGCCCGTCACGGACCGTCACCTGAGCATCTGGAGAATTTTCCGCGATATCAACGAAAACGATCCCACATGACCAGGACGCTCACGTGAACATCTTGAACATCCGGGGACCGGCGCCGACATGGGGTCGGTCGCCTGTCTTTATGCCATCTGGGAACCTCCGCTACGCGCTCTCGCCGACGGTGGTGTTGGCGAGCTGCTCGAACAACGTCAGCAGCGCCGAGTGGTCGAGGTCGCCCTTGCCGTTGGCGGCCAGCGCGTCGAAGAACTGCCCGATCAGCCCCGTCACCGGCAGCGGCACGTCGTACTCCTGGCCGGTCGCCAGCGCGATGCCAAGGTCCTTGCGGTGCAGGTTCACCCGGAACCCCGGCGCGAAATTGTGCTCGACCATCGACGGGCCGCGCATCTCCATCACCCGGCTCGCGGCGAGCCCGCCGTTGAGCACCTCGATGATCTTCGCCGGATCGACGCCCGCCTTCGAACCGAGCACCAGCGCCTCGCTCACGGCGGCGTAGTTGATCGCGACGACAACCTGGTTGCAGGCCTTCACCGTCTGCCCGGCGCCGGCCGCGCCGACGTGGACGATCGTCTTGCCGACCGCCTCGAAGATCGGCGTTGCTCGCTCGAAGTCGGCCGCCTCGCCGCCGACCATGATGCTGAGCGTGCCGGCGATCGCGCCCTTGTCGCCGCCGCTGACCGGCGCGTCGAGGGCAGAGGCGCCCTTTTCGGCCAGCGCCTTGCTGATCTCGATCGATGTCGCCGGGGCGATCGTGCTCATGTCGATCAGCAGGTTGCCCGCCTCCATCGCGCCGAGCACGCCATCGTCGCCGAACACCACCGCCGTCACGTCGGGCGAGTCCGGCAGCATCAGGATCACCGTCTCGACCTGCTCGGCGACCTCCCTCGGGCTGCTCGCGGCGGTGCTCGCCTTCGATTCCGCCACCAGCTCGTCGACCGCGCCGCGGCTGCGGTTGTGGATCACCAGCTCGTAGCCGGCCTTGACGAGGTTGCGCGCCATCGGCTTGCCCATGATGCCGGTGCCGATGAGTCCGATTCGTTCCGCCATCTGCTTGCGTCCTTCCACCGTGCGGCGGCCGCGATCGACCGCGCGGGCTGTTCCCTCTCCCGAGAGTATGCCCGTTTCCGCGGCACGGTCAACCGGACCTGCGCCGCGGCCACCCGGTCGCGACGGTGGTGGGGATGGACTACGCGGTGACAGCCGGGCGCGGCGCGGGCGGTTGGGCCGGGCGACGCTTGCCGCCGAGGGCGGCGGTCGGCCGTGGGGTGCGCACCAGCTCGGTGACGTAGCGGCGGATGAGCAGGTGGGAGACGATCGTGGTGGTCATGGGATGCGCTCCTGCTTGCGTCGGGCCATCAGTGGACGGGCCGGACCGAGGGTTGCGTCGAGGGCAGCGACGGGCGCTCCGGCAGGGCGGGGGCGACGCCCTGGAGGCGGCGTCCGGCCGCGATCAGCGTGCTGCCGAACCGATATCGGACCCCGCGAGGAGACGTGTGGTCGTGCGTCGTGGCCTGCTCGGCGAGGTGCCGGTGCGCGTGCCACCGGTGGAGCTGGGTTCGAGCGTGCTGCGCGTCGATGAGGATGGGCTCGGGGTGCATGGTCGCCCTCCGGTGTGGTGGTGCGTCGCGGGCGCGGCCCGCGGGGACTGCTGGACCCGATCTGCGCGTGAGTCTGCGCCCCAACGTGCACCGGCACATCGGTCAAATAACGTATTCGCGCGCGGGATGGCTCCTTCGGTCCGGCTCGGAGACGGTGGATGAACCGTTGGGGGAAACTTCCGTACGGGAGGGGATCGTCCCCTCCCTGGTCCGGCCGCCAGTGCGCTGGGCCAGCAGGTCATCCGAATTTCGTATCAGAGGCGGTGGATGTAGCGGTCGAAGAGGTAGAGCACCGCCACCCCCGCCGCGATGCCGATCGCGGCGGCGATCACGACCTCCCGCAGCCCGGCGTTCTCGGCGCGCAGCACGATGAAGTCGAAGATGACGACATTGACGAGCGTGGCGATGAGCATCGCCCAGACGACGGGCGGCGTGCGGAAACGCATGGGTGACTCCTGATCGGCGACCGAACAACCCCCGCAGCATGCCACGCGCCGGCCCGCGCGGCCACCAGCGCCCGGCGCTTGTGCGGGTGGGCGTGCTTCACCTATGATGCCGCCCATGAGCGACATGCACTTCTACGAGCCCGCCAAGGGCCACGGCCTGCCCCACGATCCCTTCAAGGCGATCGTCGCGCCGCGCCCGATCGGGTGGATCTCCACCCTCGGTGCCGGCGGCACGCCGAACCTCGCCCCCTACAGCTACTTCAACGCCATCGGCGACGCCCCGCCGATCGTCGCCTTCTCGTCGAGCGGCATCAAGCACAGCGTCGAAAATGCCGAGGCGACCGGCGAGTTCGTGTGCAATCTCGCCACTCGCGCGCTGGCCGAGGCGATGAACGCGACCTCGGCGGTCGTGACGGAGGACGTCGACGAGTTCGCGCTGGCGGGGCTGGAGATGGCGCCCTGCCGCATCGTCGCGCCGCCGCGGGTGGCGGCGAGCCCGGCCGCCCTCGAGTGCCGGCTGCTGCAGGTCGTCGACCTGGTCGACCTCGACGGCGCCTCGGCCGGCCACCGGCTGGCGATCGGGCAGGTCGTCGGCGTCCACATCGACCCCGCGTACCTGCGCGACGGGCTGTTCGACACCGCCGCGGCGCGGGCCATCGCTCGCGCCGGCTATCGCGACGAGTACTTCGAGGCGACGCCGGAAACCCTGTTCCGGATGCTGCGCCCCGGCGCCTGAGCGGTCAGGGCCGTAGAGCGGCGCTATGCGAAGAGGAGGGCGATCGTCCTTCCTTCGGGGTGGGACCACACCTCGCGCAGCCCGGCCTCGCGCAGCAGGCCAACCTGGCGCGCGTCGATGGCCCAGGTCCGAAAGCACACCCGCGAGAAGGTGAAGTCCCCGCGCAGCCAGGGGATCAGCGCCGCCAGCAGTTGCCGCTCCAGGTCGGGGGACACACCGTCCGGGCGCGTCCAGAACCACGTCGCGGCCTCGCTTTCGCCGACGGCCGCCAGCTCCTCCTCGGCGCCGAGCCTCCGCAGGGCCGTGGTTAGCGGATAGACATATACGCAGCCGAGGCAGCGCGTGCCGGTGGGATCGAGCACAGTGTAGGTGAACTCCCGGCCGGCCTTGAACTCGGCCTCGTGTCGCTCGAGGTCGGTGCGGTTCTCCGCGGGCGTGAAGCCGGGGCGTGGCCACTCGCCCTCGGAGTTCCGGCGCAGCCGCTCCTGTGTCGCCATCACCGCCTCGTAGTCGAGCGCGTTGTCGGCCGCGCGAAGCGGGCGCAGCACGAACGCTTCGGTCCGCAACTGTTCGGGAACCGGGATGTCGACGGGGTGGAATGGCATCGGGCTGCTCCTGTCACGTGCCACGCGCTGCGAAACGAGGACCGGGGACGCTGCCCCGGCAGGGGCTCCAGCATACGCGACGACGCGGCCATGACGATTCGGCCGCGGGGACCGGCCCGCGGCGTGCTATCGTGCCGTGACGGGCTCCGCGAACGCGAGCCGGGGCAGGGGGATGGGAATGGCGGGAGTGTCCACAACGGAATCCGGTCCGCCGGGGCTGGCGCGGAAGCTGGGCGTGACGGATGCCGTGGTGATCGGGCTCGGCTCGATGATCGGCGCCGGCGTCTTCGCCGCCTTCGGTCCCGCCGCGCGTGCCGCCGGCGGTGGGCTGCTGATCGGGCTCGCCATCGCCGCGCTCATCGCCTACTGCAACGCCACCGCCTCGGCACAGCTCGCCGCCGTCTACCCGACCTCCGGCGGCACCTACATCTATGGTAGGGAGCGGCTCGGTCACTGGTGGGGCTTCGCCGCCGGCTGGGGCTTCGTGATCGGCAAGACCGCCTCCTGCACGGCGATGGCGATCACGTTCGCCGCCTACGCCGTCCCCGGCGACCGCTGGGCGCAGCGCCTCGTCGCCGTCGCCGCGGTCGTCGCGCTGACCGCGCTCAACTATCGCGGCGTCACGAAAACGGCCGGGCTCGCCCGGATCCTCGTCACGCTCACCCTGATCGCGCTGGCGGCGCTGGTGCTGGCGATCCTCGTCTTCGGCAACCCGGACGCCGGCGCCATCGACGGCTGGACCGGCGAGGGAGGCCCGATCTACGGCACGCTCCAATCGGCCGGGCTGCTCTTCTTCGCCTTCGCCGGCTACGCCCGCATCGCGACCATGGGCGAGGAGGTCCGCGAGCCGACGGTGACGATCCCGAAGGCGATTCCCCGCGCGCTCGGCATCACCGTTGTCATCTACGCCGTGATCGGCGTGACGGCCCTGCTCGCGGCCGGCCCCGAACGGCTGGCCGAATCGACGGCGCCGCTGGTGACGGCGCTGGAGGATGCCGGCGTGGGCGGGATGGCGCCAGTGGTGCGGATCGGCGCGGCGGTGGCGAGCCTCGGGGCGCTGCTGGCGCTCATCGCCGGCATCGGCCGCACCAGCCTGGCGATGGCGCGGAACGGCGACCTGCCCGGGTGGCTGGCGGCGGTGCACCCGACCTGGCGGGTGCCGCACCACGCCGAGATCGCGCTGGCGGTGGTGGTGAGCGGGCTGGTGCTGCTGGTCGACCTGCGCGGCGCGATCGGGTTCTCGTCGTTCGGCGTGCTGATCTACTACGCGATCGCGAATGCCTCGGCCTGGACGCAGTCTGGATCGGATCGCCGCTGGCCGCGCTGGCTGAACGCGCTCGGGCTGATCGGCTGCCTCGTGCTGGTCGCGACGCTGCCGTGGCAGTCGGTCCTCGCGGGGCTGGCGATGTTCGCGATCGGCCTCGGCGGCCGCTGGCTGGTGCGACGCTCCTGGCGCACGCGGGGGACCGCCCGCTCGTAGGGTCGGGCTGAGATGCCCGAGGTCTCGCACATCGTCTCCACCGAGACGACCCGCGCCTACACCAGGTTGGGTTCGCAACCAGGCTGCTTTCTACCCCATGCACTCGTGTCTACGAAAGGGTGGCATTGGGGGCGCTTCCTGGTGCGATCCGCGCGGCGACGATGCGTTCGAACTGCGCCTGACGGTCGGCCGGCACCTCCGGATCGCCGGCGAGGGCGTAGTCGATGGGCGGCCAGTAGAAGATGATCTCGTCGATGCCCATTTCGGCGAACGCGCCGGTATAGGCGTCGAAGGCGTCGATCGACGACAACGGATCGGGCACCGGCCGCAGCGCCTGCACCGACCGGCGCACGGTGGCGGGATCGCGACCCGCCTCGCGGCAGAACCCGTCCAGCCGCTCGCTCAGCCGCCGGGTTTCCGCCACGGCCTCCTCGAGGGTGACGAGGTCGTCCGGCCCCTTCGCCGGGTACGGCTGGCCGCCCAGGCTGTTCCTGCCGTTTGCGTGCCGGGCCGCCACCCGCAGCGCCCGGTCGCCGTGGGCCGCGACGATCAGAGGCACCCGGGGCTCGCGTACCGCAGAGGGGAGCGCAGCATCCCGCACCGGGTAACGGGGGCCGTCGCGCGTGACGACGTCGCCGCGCAGCAACGGCGCCAGCACCTCCACGTACTCCTCCAGCCGCTCAGCGCGCTCGCGCGCGCTCCACGCGGTATGGCTGAACGCGGGGTAGGGATGCGGCGGGCCGCCGGAGCCCAGCCCCAGCGCGACACGCCCGCCCGAGATCTGCTGGAGCGTGGCGGCGCAGGCCGCCAGCAGCGAGGGGTGCCGGAAGGTGATGGCGCTCACCATCGTGCCGAGCTGGATGGTTTCCGTCTCCCGCGCGAGCGCGCCGAGCAGCGTCCACGGCTCCAGCTCGGCGTAGCCGGGAGTGAGCAGGTCGTCGTCGACCCAGGCGCTGGCGAACCCCATCGCCTCGGCTTCGCGGATGCGCTCGGCGATGGCGGCGTAGGGGACGCGGCCGAAGCCGAAGATTCCGAATCGCATGGACCGCCTCCTGGTGCAGTGCTCGTCAGGCTTCGAACAGGTCCCCGGCGAGGTATTTGAGGCCGGTATCGACGGCGACGGTGACGACGGCGTGGCCGGGTCCGAGCTTCCGGGCCAGCCGGATCGCGGCGGCGGCGTCACCGGCCAGCCGGCGCAGCTGGACGACGGGGGTATGGCCGACGGTGTCCAGTGCCGTTCGCGCAATCGTCATGCGGATACCTCCTGCGTCGGCGGGATGAGGAGGGAAGGTCGTGGCACCATGGCGTCACCCGGTCCGCGAGTCGTATCGTGCTGTTCGAGGCCCAATTGCATCATAGGGATACACGATCGGAGACGCAACCGAGTCTCGCCCGGCACCGCTGCCCGGCCGGCACTCGTGCGCCCCGAGCGGTCAGGTACCATAATGTGCAGTGCAGGAAGGGCTCCCGGGCCGCTCCGCCGGTTCGGCATGCGGCAGCGCGGGCGCTTCGGAGGATTCAAGGGAACCATGGACCGACGCATGAAGTGGGCGAAGCGATTCGCCGTGATCACCGCCGTGGGCATGTTCATCGTGCTGCTGATGGGCGCCAACGTGACCGCCACCGATTCCGGCGCCGGTTGCGGCCGCACCTGGCCGCTGTGCAACGACAGCGTCCTGCCCGCCAGGACGCTCGAATCGGTGATCGAGTACAGCCACCGGATCGTCACCAGCATCGAAGGCATCTTCGTGCTCGTCACGGCGATCCTCGCCTGGCCGCTGCGCAAGCGCTTCCCCCAGTTCAAGGTGCTCGTGCCGGCGGTGGGCGGCACCCTCATCCTCCAGTCGCTGATGGGCGCCGCCGCCGTGAAATGGCCAACCTCGCCCGAGGTGATGGCGACCCACTTCGGTATCTCGCTCATCTGTCTCGCCGCCGCCGCCCTGATCGCGCGGATCGTGACCGAGGCTCGCGACGACGACGAGCATCTCGACATCCGCCGCATCGCCGCGCCGGCCGGCTACAAGGCGCTGATGATCGGCACCCTGGTGCTCTCGATCGTCGTCGCCTACTCCGGCGCCTACGTCCGCCACACCGGCGCCGAGCTGGCCTGCTCGAGCTGGCCGACCTGCAACGGGCAGCTCATCCCCGAGTTCGAGGGGCTGGCCGGCATCCACACCATGCACCGCATCGCCGCGCTGGTGATCGGGCTGGCGATCGGCGGGCTGCTGGTCTGGGCGTGGAAGCTCCGCGCGGCGCGGCCGGACCTGTTCAACCACTCGGCGTTGGCGATGATCCTGGTGATCGCCCAGGCGCTGGCCGGCGCGATCGTCGTGTTTTCCGGTCTGCAACTGCTGGCGACGCTCACGCACGCCGGGCTGATGGCGCTGCTGTTCGTGACGCTGGCCGATGGCGTTCGCCTCGTGCTGCCACCGCCGGAGCCGCGCCTCGCCGATGACACCCGCATCGCCGGCTCGATGCCGCGCATGGCGACGGGGGACTGACCCCATCGGCGCGACGCGGACCCTCGCCAGATCCGGGAACGCGCCTCGATGCGGATTCTGATCCGGCGCCTGATCGCCTTCGCGCTGGACTGGATCGTCCTGTTCCTGGTGCTGGTGCTGCCGCAGGCGCTCATCGGCCTGCTATGGGATGGTTGGCCGCTCCTCCACGTCGATGACGGCTGGCTGGTGTGGGGGTGGGTGCTGCTGACGGTCTCCGTGCCCAGTTGGATGTACTTCACGCTTGGCGACAGCTCCGTTCGCGGCGCGACAGTCGGCAAGCGCGTGCTCGGTCTCGCCGTGCGGGACACCGCGAGCGGCGGGCGATTGCCTCGCGAGCGGGCCGTGCTGCGGACGGCGATCAAGCTGCTGCCATGGGAGCTGACCCACGTCATGATCTTCCTGCCCGAGCCGGTCGGCGAGACGCTCACGCCGTTCAAGACCGCCATGATCGTGATCGTCAACGGGCTCATGCTGGCGTGGCTGCTCGTTCCGCTCGTCCGCTCGGAACATCGCGCCATCCACGACCTGGCGGCCGGCAGCGTCGTCGCGCCCGGCGTCGAAGGCGTTGTTCGAGGC
>JAEVYR010000005.1 GCA_023392645.1 Chloroflexota bacterium
TGCCTGAACCGGGGCACTGCTGTGCGAATGGGATTGCGAGACGGGCGGATTGCCTCCACGATGGCGATGTCGTGTCGCTCTCCCGAGGAGTTCTCATGATCCGCATCGGTCTCGTTGGATCCGCCAGCTATCACGCCGAGATTTTCGCCCGCCTGTTGAATATCGATCAGCTCGCCGGAGACCAGGCACGGATCACCGCGATCTGGAGCTCGGCGTACCCCGACCGCACGGCGGACGTTGCTCGAATCGGCCGGATTCCGGAGATGGCCAGTTCCCTGCATCACCTGGCTGATCAGGTCGACGCGGCGATCATCGTCGACCGCGATGGCGATATTCACGCCGAGCACGCCCTCCCGTTCCTGCTGGATGGGAAGCCGGTGTTGGTGGACAAGCCATTCGCCATCGACCTGGCCGATTGCCGCCGCATGATCACCGCCGCCGGCCGTTCGGGCGCCGCCCTCACCTCGTTTTCGGCGCTCAGTGTGGCGCCCGATACCGAGGCGCTGAAGGCGGCGAGCCTGGGGCCGATCCGCCTCGTGCAGTTCGCGGGTCCCTGCGATTTCGACAGCGCGCACGGAGGGCCGTTCTACTACGCGACCCACCTCATCGAGCTTTCGCTGTCGCTGCTGGGCGAGAGGGTGGTCGCGTTGCGGGCGGTGCGAGCCGGTGACACCGTCTCGGTCGATGTCGCCTGGGAGGGCGATGTCATCGGCACGCTCGGCTATTTCAAGGACGCCGCCTCCGAGTTTCGGGCGAGCCTGTTCGGCACCGAGATGTCGGTCAGTCAGGAGGTTCGCGTCGGCGACGACGCCTACGCCGCGGTGATGCGCACCGCGGTCGAGATGTTCGCGAGTGGCAAGAGTCCGCTCGGCGACTCGCATCTGTTGCTGCCCATCGTGATGGTGCATGCGATTCTGCGGTCGCTCGACCACGGCGGGGAGTGGGTCGATGTCGCCGCCATGCTCAACCGGGAGATCGAGGCGCTTCGGTAACGCGGCCCCCCACCATACTGTCCCTGCTGGCCCCACGGTGCCGGACTGCGCGGTGCGGTAGCATTGCCTCGGCGGACGGCGACCGACCGCCGCCGCTGTGCCGCTCCGTGCCTGGTTTGGGGACATGACCCGCATTTCCACCGTCGTTTTCGACCTCGGCGAGACGCTCGTCGAAGAGACCCGCCAGTGGCAGATCGCCGCCGAGGCAGCCGGCGTCCCATACTTCACGCTGGCGGCGATACTCGGCTCGGTGATCGAGCGCGGGCTTGACCACCCGGAGCTTTGGAACGAGCTCGGGGTGAATCGGGTGACGGCTGTCGATCACGGCTACGTCGTCACACCGGATCTGTTCTATCCGGATGCGTTGCCAACGCTGCGATCGCTGAAGGCGGAGGGTTTTCGAATCGGCGTGGTCGCCAACCAGCCGGCCGGCGTCGTCGAGCAGCTCGAAGCGCTCGGCCTGCCGCTGGATATCATCGCGTCGTCCGCCAGCACCGGCATCGCCAAACCCGACCCGCGATTCTTCGCGTATATCGTGGAGCAGTGTGGGGAGCCGGTCGAAGCAATCGCCTATGTCGGTGACCGGCTCGACAACGATGTGCTGCCGGCGCAGTCGATTGGCATGCGGGCGATCTTCATTCGACGTGGCCCGTGGCGGTACATACAGTCCCGCACAATCGGCGCTGACCGGGCTGACCATCGCATCGATTCCCTCGACGAGCTGCTGCCGCTGCTGAAGCGCATCAATCGAGAATGATTTCACCCGACAGGAGTTTCGCTGACCGATGAGTGACCTTATCCCCGGTTTGTCCGGCATCGCCTCGTGGGTGACCGACGTTGTCGAATCGCTCGGCTACGTCGGCCTGTTCCTGATGATCGCCCTCGAGAACGTCTTCCCACCCATCCCGTCCGAGGTGGTGTTGCCGCTGGCCGGATTCCTCACCGGCCAGGGACGGATGTGGTTCCCCGGCGCGGTGGTCGCGGCGACGCTAGGCTCGCTCGCCGGCGCGCTGATCCTGTACTACGCCGGCTACTACTTCGGCGAGAAGCGCGTCCGCTGGGTGGTGCGGAAGTACGGCAAGTGGGCGATGCTGAGCGAGGCCGATATCGACAAGGCGGACGACTGGTTCGACAAGCACGACCGCGAGGCGGTGCTGGTCGGACGCCTCTTCCCGGTGGTCCGCAGCCTGATCTCCATCCCCGCCGGTATCCGGCACATGCCGCTCGGCAAGTTCCTGATCTACACCGCCATCGGCAGCGCAGTCTGGAACACGACGCTGATCGGAATCGGCTGGATTCTCGGCGACAACTGGGAGGAGGTCGAGCAGTACGTCGGTTACCTCCAGTACCTCGTCATCCTCGGCGTGATCGTGGCGGTCATCGGCTTCATCTACCTGAAGCTGAAGCGGCGCAATCGCGGGGATGTCGCGACCGACCCGCGCTGACGCACCGTCGGAGCAACACGGTTGAAGGGGCCGGCATTGAGCCGGTCCCTTTGGCGTTCGCGGGTCTGCCGTGGTAGTGCCGCCCCTGTGGCGGCCGTTCGTCGGGAGCTTGCGCTACGACGCTCGGCGGGCTGCGGCCATGCGGTTGGCGATGAGGCCGGCGGTCGATCCTGCCCCGATGCCGTTGTCGATGTTGACGACGGTGATGCCCGGCGCGCAGCTCTGGAGCATGCTCATCAGTGCCGCCTCCCCCGCCCCGCCGTGCCCGTAGCCGACGCTGACCGGCAGGCCGATGACCGGCACTTCGACGAGCCCGGCGACGCCCGACGGCAGCGCGCCGTCCATCCCCGCCGCGACGACGATGGAGTCGACATCATGCGCGACGCTCTCGCGCAACGGCTGCACGAGCCGATGGAGGCCGGCGACGCCGACGTCGGTCGCCCGGGTGACCTCGACGCCCATCTCCTGGGCCATCAACGCTGCCTCATCGGCGACGGGACGATCCGAGCTCCCGGCCGCGATCACGGCGATGCGGCCACCCGTCGGCACGACATCGCAGCCGGGCCGGTGGACGACGGCGGCGCGGGCGATATTGTGCCGCTCGACCTCGAACCCATCCTCGACGAAGGCGGCGAGAAGATCCCACTGGTCGTCGCGGAGGCGAGAAACGAGGACGCGCCCGTTGGCGTCGAGCAATCGGGCGATGGACGCGGCGAGATCGTCCGGGCGCTTGTGGGCGGCGAGGACAACTTCGGGAATGCCGGTTCGGCGAGCGCGGTCGCTGTCGACGCGGACCACCGGGCCGTCGGCGGGGTCGGCGCCGTCGGTGTCGTTGCGAAGCGCCTCGGCGACGTCGATGAACGGGTCCCTCACGCGTGATGCCTCCCGGAGCATGCCGGCCTGCTCGCGGCCGATGTCGTGTAGCGCCGGCCCTGTGCCGGCCGTGCGTCTGGGTCGCTGTAGAGGTGCGCTACGAGTGGTCTCCCGCCCCGATCTCCGCCAGTGCCTGGTCGATCATCGCGCCGGTGTCGTGCGTGTCAAGGGGCTCGTCCGACCGTCGGAAGGCGCCCAGGAACTCGTGATTGCCGGCGGGACCCGTCAGCGGCGAGGCGGTGAGGCCGTCACAGCGGAACCCGGCTTCGGCGGCGTCGCCGAGCACCTTCTCCAGCACCTTGCGGTGGATCTTCGGGTCGCGGACGACCCCACCCTTGCCGACCTCCCGCTTGCCGGCCTCGAATTGCGGCTTGATCAACGGCGCCACAACGCCATCCGGGGCGAGGATGCGGTCGACCGCGGGAAAGATGAGGGCCAGCGAGATGAACGACACGTCGATGACCACGACGTCGACCGGATCCGGCAGTGCTTCGAGATAGCGGGCGTTGGTGCGCTCCATCACGACCACGCGCGGGTCGTCGCGCAGGCGCAGGTCGAGCTGGCCGTAGCCAACGTCGATCGCGTACACCTTCGCCGCGCCGCGCTGGAGCACGGCGTCGGTGAAACCACCCGTGCAGGCGCCGAGGTCGGCGACAACCTTGCCGGAGACGTCGATATCGAAGCGGTCGAGGGCGTGGTCGATCTTCTCGCCGCCTCGGCCGACGAAGCGGGGCTTCTGCTTCAGCGAGACGACCTGGCTGGCGGAGATGCCGGCACCGGCGCGGCTGACGGGCGCGTCGTCGACGAGGACGTCACCAGCGAGGATGAGCGCCTTCGCCTTCGAGCGGTTCTCGACCAAGCCGCGCTCGACCATGGCGAGGTCGAGCCGCATTTGGCCCTTGCTCATGAGAGGCTCCCGCCGACGCGGGCGGTGAACTGCCGCATCTGCGCGTGGCAGAGCGCGATCGCGAGCGCATCGGCCGCATCGTCGGGCTGGGGCACGGCGTCGAGGCCGAGCATGATGCGGACCATCTCCTGCATCTGCCGCTTGTCGGCCTTGCCGTAGCCGACGATGGCGCTCTTGACTTCGGAGGGGCTGTATTCGGCCACCGGCACGCCCTGCTGGGCGGCGGCGAGCAGCACCACGCCGCGCGCCTGCCCGACCGCGATCGCCGTGGTGACATTGCGGGCGAAAAAGAGTTGCTCGACGGCGACGTCGTCGGGATCGTGCTCGGCGATCAGGCGCGTGACGGCGTCGTAGAGCGTGACGAGACGGTCGGGCATCTCCCGATCCTTGGCCGTCTCGAAGATGCCGTAGTCGATGAGGCGCGCGTCGCCATCACCCGCGATCACGCCGTACCCGAGAATGGCGGTGCCGGGGTCGATGCCGATAGTGATACGTTCGGATTCGGGCATGTGGGCCTAGCTGACGGCGGCCATCACCTCGTCGGTGATGTCGAGGTTGCTGTAGACGGTTTGGACGTCATCGAGATCCTCCAGCTTCTCCAGCAGGCGGATCGCCTTGACGGCGTCGTCGGTGTCGGGCGACATCAGCGTCTTCGGCTTCATCGTCAGCTCCGCGTTGTCGATCTCGTAACCGGCGCCGGACAGCTCCTCCTGCACGCGGTGGAGCTCGTGCGGGTCGGTGTAGACCTCGACGGTGCCGTCTTCGGCGGCGACATCGGTGGCGCCCGCGTCGATGGCGACGAGCGAGATCTCGTCGGGATCGGCGTCGCCGGTGGTGACCGCGATGGTGCCGACCTGGTCGAACATCCAGCTAACGCTGCCGTTCTCGCCGAGTGTGCCGTTGGCGCGGGTCAGCGCGGCGCGAATCTCCGCAACCGTGCGGTTGCGGTTGTCGGTCATGGCGAGAATCATCAGGGCCACGCCGGCGGGGCCATAGCCCTCGTACCAGCCCGCGGCGAAATTGGCGCCATCGGCGCCGCCCGCGGCGCGCTGGATCGCCCGGTCGATGTTGTCCTTGGGCATGTTCTCGGCGCGCGCCTTCTGGATGGCGAGCCGGAGGCGGACATTCGCGTCGGGGTCAGGCAAGCCGCTGCGCGCCGCGACGGTGATTTCGCGGGCGAGCTTGGTGAAGAGCTGGCCGCGTTTGGCGTCGGC
>JAEVYR010000007.1 GCA_023392645.1 Chloroflexota bacterium
GGTGTCGCCGGAGCTTTGGTCGGACGCGCCGGTGACGGTGACCGTGACGCCATCCGGCAGGGCGGCTCGCTCCACCGCCGACTCGTTCGGCACGCCGCGCAGGGTCACCTTCTCGTCGGCGTCCACATGGTAGATAGCTGCATCTTTGCGGAGCGTGATGTAGCTCATCACCCATCTCTGCATCAGTCGCGGTTGGCGCGCCTTCAGTCAGGTAGGCGCAGCGTGCATCGTCGCAACGGCAGGAAACGCCCTCCGCGTTTGCGTCCGCGCGCCACTGCTCGACTCCCGTCGAAGCATCGAACAGGAGCCCGCTTCAACGTAGAACGCCTCTTCCACCGTGGTTCAGGAAATCGACTCTCCGAGGCCCGCGAACGACCACCGCTGGATGCGCGAGCGCCAATCCGCCTGAGATCACCTGTGCGCGGGCGCTATACCTCGGCGAGGGCGGAGAAGCTGACGTCTGCCGCGTTCTCCTCGGCGTAGCGGAGATCCCACTCGGTGGTGAAGAGAATCACCGGGCGGCCGTCGCGATCCTCGCCGCGCATCCGGCCGCGCCCGTTGCCGATCGACGTGATCTCCTCGTCGTCGCCGGTCACCCACCGCACCGCCGAGTACGACAGCGGATCCATCTCCGTCTCGACGTTGTACTCGCTCTCCAGACGGTGGCGAACGACATCGAACTGGAGCGCGCCGACGGCGGCCAGCACCGGCTCGCGGCTGCCCGTCGCGACCGGGTAGAAGAGCTGGATCGCGCCCTCCTCCTCGATCTGCCCCAGCCCCTTGAGGAACTGCTTGTAGCGGTCGGCGCGGGTGTGGCGCAGCAGCGCGAAGTGCTCCGGCTGGAAGCGAGGCAGCGGCGGGAACGCGCCGATGTCGCCGTCGCTGATCGTGTCGCCGATCGTGAAGGTGCCCGTCGAGACGAGCCCGACGACGTCACCGGCCCACGCCTCCTCCACCACCTCGCGGTCGGACCCGAACAGGCGCATCGGACGCGACAGGCGCACCTTGCGCTTCAGCCGCGGCACCCACGCGTCGAGGTCGCGCTCGAAGCGGCCCGAGACGACCCGCATGTAGGCGACGCGGTCCCGGTGGCGCTTGTCCATATTCGCCTGAATCTTGAAGACGAAGCCGGAAAACGTCTCGTCGGTCGGGAGGATCTCCGTGCCGTCGATGGTCTGCTGCGGCTGCGGCGACGGCGCCATGCCGACGAAGTGATCGAGGAAGAGCTGGACGCCGAAATTCGTCAACGCCGAGCCGAAGCAGACCGGCGTGAGGTCGCCGGCGAGCACGGCGTCGAGATCGAATTCCGTACCGGCGAGGTCCAGCAGCTCCAGCTCCTCCCGCAACGTCGCCGCCTTCCCCTCGCCGAGCTGCTCGTCGAGGGTCGGGTCATCGAGCCCGGAAAGGCGAACCGGAGCCTGTTTTGCACCGTGTTCGGTGCGCTCGAACAGGTGCACCATACCCGACACGCGGTCGTAAACGCCGCGAAAATCCGCGCCGTCGCCGATCGGCCAGTTGAGGGGGTAGGTTTGGAGGCCGAGCGTGTTCTCGATCTCCTCCAGCAGCTCCAGGGGGTGCTGCGCGGGCCGGTCGAGCTTGTTGACGAAGGTGAAGATCGGCGTGCGCCGCCGGCGCGTGACCTCGAACAGCTTCAGGGTCTGCGGCTCGATGCCGCGAGCCGCGTCCAGCACCATCACGGCGCTGTCGACGGCGGTCAGCGTGCGGTAGGTGTCCTCGGAGAAGCCCTGGTGACCGGGGGTGTCCAGCAGGTTGACGAGGTAGTCGCGGTACGGGAACGCCAGTACGGTCGAGGTGATGGAGATGCCGCGCTCCTGCTCCATCTCCATCCAGTCCGACGCCGCGTGGCGCTGGGTCTTGCGCGCCGTCACCGATCCCGCCATCTGCACGGCACCGCCGTAGAGCAGCAGCTTTTCGGTCAGGGTCGTCTTGCCGGCGTCCGGATGCGAGATGATCGCGAAGGTCCGGCGGCGCATCACTTCCTCGGCCAGTTTCGGCTGGCGGCTCTGGGCGGTCTGGATCATGGTTTCCTCACGCGTGTGGGATGGCAGGGTGGGCGTTCGGGGCGATCTTGGCGATCGGCCGCACGGGTCATCTCCAGGATGACCGGGGTTGACGACGAGCGTCGTCAGTATCGGCCGCGGCGCAGGTAGCTTGGCCGAATTGGGTCGCTGTTGCGAACGATCGGCTTGACGTAGAGCAGGAACTCGTTCGAGCCGACCTTCAGCACGCGCGTGATGTCGTACTTCGTCTGCCGGCGGGTGTCGCGGTAGGTTCCGCCAGTCTGGTACTGCCCCATCCGCATGTCGCGCGTGTTGCGCGAGATGATCTCGTAGGTCAGCCGCTTGCAGTTGTTGCAGGTGATGTACTGGTCGCGCTCGTCGGTCGGCCCAGTGAAGCCGCGCTGCGTCAGCACGACATCGTGGCTGTGGCACCAGGGGCACTGCCGCTGCCGGGAGCGGGTCTCGACCTCGCGATCGCCAGCCTGCTCGGTCATGTTCACCCCCTCCCTGCTCGCACGACGTCCGCTGACGGTCACCCTCAATCGTGGCAACTATACCAATGTTCGCGCGTGCGGCACGCACGCGAGGTACTTGCCAGGTATACCCTATGGGGGTATAATGGACAGCAGTGAGAGATTCGGGGGCGTGTGCCCCGACCGGGGTCCGGGCTATGGCTGTCACCGACACAACGATCAACCCAGAGGAGCTGCGACTCGAAATCGAAGGCATGACATGCGCGGCGTGCGTGCGTCGCGTGGAAAAGGCGCTCGAAAAGGTCGACGGCGTCGGCGAGGCGAGCGTGAATCTCGCTACCGAGCGCGCCACGGTCGATTTCGACCCGGCGCGGACGTCGCCGGAGGCGCTGGTCGCCGCGGTCGAGGGGGCTGGCTACAAGGCGACCATCCCCGCGCCACCGCCCGCTCCTTCCACGCCCGCGGTGGCGGGAACGCCCGACGGCGCCGCGACGTTCGATGTCGCGGGGATGACCTGCGCCGCCTGCGTGCACCGGGTCGAGAACGCGTTGGAGAAGGTGCCCGGCGTCAGCGACGCCAGCGTCAACCTCGCCACCGAGCGGGCCACGGTCGCGTTCGACCCGGCACTCGCCTCGATCGACGATTTTACCGCCGCGATCACTGGGGCCGGCTACACC
>JAEVYR010000012.1 GCA_023392645.1 Chloroflexota bacterium
TCGTCATCGAGCTCGTGCTCGGCATCATCGCCGGACCGCACATCCTGGGGCTCGTCCACGGCAATGGCGGTCTCGAGATCGGCCGAGAGCTCGGCGTCATCTTCCTGTTCTTCCTCGCCGGCTTCGAAGTCGATTTCGAGGGGATCAAGGGCAACCCGCTCCGCAACGCGGTCGTTGCCTGGATCGCCGGATTCGCTCTCGCGCTCGTGGTCGCCTTCGGCATGCAGCAGATGGACCTGACCTCAGCGTTCTTCCTGCTCGCGATCGCGATCTCGACCACCTCCCTCGGCTCGCTGATGCCGATCCTGCAGGACAGCGGCCAGCTTGGCAACCGCTTCGGCGCCAACATCCTCGCGCTCGGCGCCATCGGCGAGTTCGCGCCGGTGCTGCTGATCGCCTTCGCGCTCAATCGCTCCCGCGCCGGATTCCTCACCGCGCTCGCGGTCTTCGGCTTCCTCGCCGTCGTCCTCATCATCCTCGCCTTCAACCGCCGCGCGATCGGCCAGAACAAGGACAGCCACATCCGCCGCATCGCCATCACGACGCTCGATTCCAGCGCCCAGTTCGGCGTGCGCATCGCGATGGTGCTGCTGATTGCGCTCGTCTATCTCGCCGCGCGGTTCGATCTCGACGTCCTGCTCGGCGCGTTCGCCGGCGGTTTCATCGTGGGGCAGCTCGGCGACGTCACCACCAGCAAGGAATCGCGCAAGGTGATGGAGTGGCTGAAGGTGAAATTCGAGGCGATCGGCTACGGGGTGCTGGTGCCGATCTTCTTCATCGTCACCGGCATCGAGTTTCGCCTCGACGAGTTGCTCAACAGCCGCACGGCACTCATTCTGATGCCGGTGATGGTGCTCGTCTTCCTCATCGTGCGTGGGGGACCGGTGATGCTCGGCTACCGGCGCTTCACGACGGGCAAGCGCATGCGGCTGGCCGTCGTCACCGCCACCCAGCTGCCGCTGCTGGTCACCGTCATCGACCGGATGGTCAGCCAGGGCGACATCCCCGCCGATGTCGCCGCGGGGATCATCGGCGCCGCGGCGATCTCGGTCACCCTCTTCCCGATCCTCGGCTTCAACGGGCTCCCGCCAGCGGCTGGCAATGACGGCAACAAGGTCGAGGCGCTGCCGGAGATCACCAAACCGGCCTGAGGCGCAGATACACCGAAATCCGGGTGAATTGCGGGCACAAGCACCTCGTCGTGCCGACCAACATATCTCCACATCACTCGGATTCAATATCCGCCGTCGTCTCACCGCTGATCAGGGGAGCTCGTGTCGGCGATGGCGCCCAGCGCGATCACCAGCGGTGCGTCCCGGCAGGGATGCCCCATCACGTGCATCGGGCAGCCGAACGCCTGCTCCAGGATCCCCGAACGCGCGACCGCCCACGGCGTGTCGAAGGCGACCAGCCGGCCCTCCGCCAGCACCGCGATCCGATCCGCATGGCTGAGGGCGAGATTCAGGTCGTGGAGGATGCACAGCACGGTCGCGCCGTCGCGCGCGAATCCCCGCGCCACCTCCATCACCATGTGCTGGTGCCGGATGTCCAGCGAGGCGGTTGGCTCGTCGAGGAAGAGCAGCGGCGCCTCCTGGGCCAACACCCGCGACAGCGATACCCGCATCTGCTCGCCGCCGGACATCGTCGGATATCGCCGCTCGGCCATGTGTGTCGCCTCGGTGCTGGCCATCGCCCGCGCGACGACGCGCTCGTCCTCGTCCCGACGCGCCGCCGGCAGCGGGTGACGTCCCATCTCCACCACCTCGCGCCCGGTGAACCCGAATTGCAGGATCGTCTGTTGCGGGAGCACGGCCCGCAGCCGCGCCAGCTCTCGCGGCGAGAGCCTGGCGATGTCGCGTCCATGGAGGCGCACGCGTCCGGCCTCTGGCGCCACATCGCCGGCGAGTGCCCCGAGCAACGTCGATTTCCCGGCGCCGTTGGCGCCGACGAGCGCGACGACCTCGCCGCGGCGCAGCTCCAGCGAGACGGCGTCGAGCAGCCGGCGACCGCCGCGAATGACGATCACGCCCTCGGCGGCCACCGCCGCGCCGGCGGGTGCGCTCATGCCCATCCCCCCTGCTCCTTCCGTGTCCGCACCAGCAGCCACGCGAAGAAGGGACCACCGATCAGGCCCGTTACCACGCCGACCGGCAGTTCCATCGGCGCGACCGCGAGGCGAGCGGTCATGTCCGCCAGCATCAGCATGATCGCGCCGACCGCGGCGCTCTTCGGCAGCACCTGCCGGTGATCGGGGCCGCAGGCGAGTCGCAACAGGTGGGGCCCGACCAGCCCGACGAACCCGATCACGCCGGCAAACGAAACCGCCGCGCCGGTGATGGCGGCGACGATGACCATGATCACCACGCGCATGCGCTCGACATCGACGCCAAGATGCCGCGCCTCCCGCTCGCCGAGCGCCAGCAGGTTGAGCGCGGGCGCGAAGAGGGTCAGCGCCACCGCCCCTATCGTCACGACCAGCGCGACGACGCCGACCTGCTGCCATCGCGCGGCGCCGAGGCCGCCGAGCTGCCAGAAGGTGGTGCTGCCCACGCCGGCGTCCATCGCGACGGCCGTGACCCAGCCGACCGCGCCGCTGGCGACCGAGCTGATCGCCACACCCGCCAGGATCAGGGTGACGACCTCCGTCCGGCCGCCACGCCGCGCCAGCACGTAGACCACGCCGAGCACGATCAACGCCGCCACCAGGGCGAACGCGGGCACGGTCCAGATGCCCAGCCACGCGACGCCCAACGCGAGCGCCGCCACCGCGCCCACCGAGGCGCCCGCCGACACGCCGATCAGGCTGGGATCGGCGAGTGGGTTGCGGAACACGCCCTGCAGCGCCGCTCCGGCCACGCCGAGTCCGGCGCCGACCGCCGCCCCCAGGAGGGTGCGCGGCATCCGGATGAACCAGACGACGGAGTCGTCACGCGCGTCCGGCACGACCAGCACGGTGTCGCCGAGCCAGTCGACGAGACCGGCGACACCGGGGATGCCGCCGGCCAGGTCGCCGATGCGATAAATCACCACCGAAACGACGGTGTGCGGGTCGACGCGAACCGAGCCGAGGCCGATGTTGAGGAGCATCACCCCGAGCGCCAGCGCGATCAGCAGTGGCCACGACGCGATGACCCTGCCGACTCGCGCCTCGCCCACACGGGTCGCTTCTCCCGCAAGCGTCATCACGCCGCCGGCGATGCCTCGGGCGAGGCCGGCGGGCCGCCGATGTCGGTCCCCTGCCACTGTGGGTTGATCGGCTCGCCCTCGAGCTCCGGATGAAGCGCGAGCGCCACGTCGTGAATGGCCTCGCCGATGCGCGGTCCGAACCCGAGGAAGTAGAGATCGTCGAACGCGACGATCCGCTCGTTCTGCCCGGCGGGCGTCTGCGCGATGCCGGGAATGGCGAGCAGGCCGTCCATGCCGCCCACCGACGCGAGACCGCCCTGCGTCACCAGGATCACATCGGGCGCCGCCGCGACGAGCGCCTCGGCGGTCACGGGGAAGTAGCCCTCCGTCCCGCTCTCGGCGCCGACATTGATGCCGCCGGCCGCGGTGATCACGGTATCGGCCTCGGTGTTGGTACCGGCAAGCAGTTGGGTTTCCGGACCGCGCAGGTAGACGAAGGCGACCCGCGGCGTCTCGGAGACGTTGGCCACCATGTCGGCCACGCCGGCGATCGTCGCCTCGATCTCGACGGCGACGGCGTCAGCGACCTCCGGCACGCCGAGGGCCTGTCCGACACCCCGCACCAGCGCCGGCGGCCCTTCGATGGAGGTGTCGTTCGCCAGGATCACCACCGGCACGCCGGCGGCGCGAACCTGATCGAGCACGGCGGGCGGTCCGGCGGCCTCGTCGCCGATCACGACGGTCGGCTGCATCGCCAGGATCGCCTCGGCATTCAGGTCCCGCTGAAACCCGACCTTGGGCAACGCCTGCGCCGCCTCCGGGTAGGTCGCGCTCACGTCGACCGCCACCACGTTGTCGCCCAGCCCGAGCGCAAACACGGTTTCGGTGACCGCACCGCTGAGCGGCACGATGCGGCTGATATCCTCCACCGTCACCTCGGCTCCCGTGGCATCGGTGATCGTGGCGGGGAGTTGCGGCGCGGGCGCCGCGCCGTCCCCTGCCTCTGGCGTCTGGGCGCTCGCCGCGGGCCCCAGCAGCGCCAGCAGGAGCGCGAGGATCGCGGCGAGCGGCGCGCCGCGTCGAATGACAGACTGCATGGATGTGGACTCTTTCCTTGATTGCGCCCGCGAAGCGAATTCCGTTTCGATCGACGGGAGCGTGCGAACCCGTTCGCGACCTATGATGGCACGCCATCGATCGGGTCGCTGTTCAGCCCCGAAAGCCGACCGTGGTGATCGGGCTTCCTGCGCGACAATCTTGCAAGGACGCGGACGGCGAGTCAATCGGAAACGCGGCGCACATGCCCGGGCCTGCGTCTGCCGAGCGACAGGTTTCGGTTCCCGGGACTGCTGGTATGATTAGGCAACCGCCATCGCGGTTCCGGGCAACGGGGCCCCAAGCGACGACGCCAGCATCCAGATCTCGACACCCGCGCCGGCTCCCGGCACGCCGCGGGTGTCGTCGCACGCACGAACGGAGACAGGGAACGGATGACAGCCAACGGCGACCGCCCGATCGTCTGCCGCGGTATTCGTGGGGCCACCACGGCCACCGCCAACACCGCCGAGGATATCCTCGAGGCCACGCAGGAGCTGGTCACGGCACTGATCGACCTCAACGACATCACCTCGGACGACATCGCGAGCGCGGTTTTCACCACCACCACCGACCTCACCGCGATGTTTCCCGCCATGGCCGCGCGTTCCTTCGGCTGGACCGAAGTCCCCATGATGTGCGCCCACGAGATGGCCGTACCCGGCGCGCTGACGAAGGCCGTGCGTGTGCTCATTCACGTCAACACCACCAAATCGCCTCGGGAGATCCGCCACGTGTACCTCAAGGGCGCGCGGCAGCTCCGGCCCGAATGGGGGATTTCCGACGACGAGCTTGCCGCCATCCTGAAGGCCAACCCGATCAGCCCGAACGCCGTCTCGTCCGTCAACCAGCCCGTCACCAGTCAATCGTAGCCGGCGCGCCCGGAATCGAAGGAGTCGCCTCGTGATCATCGTGATGAAGACCGGCGCCGGCCGCGAGAACATCGATCCCGTCGTCAACCGCGTCCGCGAGC
>JAEVYR010000018.1 GCA_023392645.1 Chloroflexota bacterium
GCAAGGGGCTGGTGATGCTGGTCGGCGTCGGAGCCGACGACGGCGCCGGGCTCGTCCCGACGATGTGCGAAAAGGTCGCGAACCTGCGCATCTTCGACGATGAGACCGGCGTCATGAACCGATCCCCGCTCGACCTGCTCGCCGCGGGCGAGACGCCGGGTATGCTGGTGGTCTCGCAGTTCACGCTGTACGGTGATCTGCGCAAGGGGCGCCGTCCGAGCTGGAGCCACGCCGCCCGACCCGACCACGCCGCGCCGCTGATCGACGCCTGCGCCGAATGGTTCAGGGACGCGGGGTTCACGGTGGGAACGGGTGTTTTCGGCGCCGAGATGCAGGTGGCGCTGGTCAACGACGGTCCGGTAACGCTCTGGCTCGATTCCGACGACCTGAAGCGCCCACGCGGGTCATAGCGTCGGCTGTGGATCGACACGATCCTGCCGGCCGCCACACGGGAGCTCGACGTCATGTCCGATCGCGAGGACACATCGAATCTGCCACCGATCCCGGACGGCGGGCTGAGCGATGCAATGCCGGACTGGCTGAGACGCCCGCCGGCGTGGCGCGCGCTGCCCGACCGCGACGTGTCGATGCCGGAGCCGGAGAACGACGCCGAACTTCCGGAGCCGGACGATTCCGTCATCGATCCGCGCACCTTCCTGAGCGACGACGACCTGCCCGCGTGGCTGAAGAACCTCGGTCACGGACGTACCATCCGCGCTGAGGGTGCAGGCGAGGATGTCGTGCCCGAAGACGCAGGCCATCAACCGGCCACGGAAACGTCGCGTGTCGATCGACGTCCCGAGGCGAGCCCGTCGCGGTTCGTGCCGGCCACCCCGCCCGCCGTGTCCATCGCGTCGAGCTCGAACGGCTCCGTTCGGGGAGGCACCTCCGAGCGCCCGCCATCGCCGGCCGTCTCACCGTCGCCTGCCTGGCAGGGCGCCTGGATCGTCGCGCTGCTTGCGGCACTGCTCGTCGTCGCCATCGCCGTCATTGTCGTTCTCGTGCTCTAACGACAAGCCGGCCGCCACAGGGTGCTCCCAACGCATCATCCGGATGCGATTTGAGACTCCATCTCCGCCAGCCGCTCGTTGAGATCGGCGGGCGATATCGCCGGCAGCATGCAGGCGCCTTCCCGGCAGAGCCACGCCGCGCTGGCGTCGTCCCTGGCGCGCCTGTCTCGCAGCACCGGGAAGCGTTGCAGCATCGACTCGTCCAGCCCCGGCGTCGCATGGGCGATCACCAGGTTGGGGCTGGGATACCTCAGCGCCGCCCGCGTCAGGCGGGTGTGTCCGGGCGATCGCGGGTCCCCGCCGACCACGAGCGTGTATGCCGGCGTCGCCAACCGCTCGGCGACCGCCAGGTAGCGGCCGAAGCCCATCGGGTGTCGCTCCATCAGCGCGCCCATGTTCGTCACCAGCTCGGTTGCCCGGTCGACCAGCTCGCGCCGGTCGGTGAGCGTGCCGAGCGTCAGCAGCACATCGGCCGCGACGGCATTGCCGGAGGGCGTGGCGTTGTCCTGGATCGATTGCGGCCGGATGGCGAGCGCATCGCTGCCGTGCGGCGTGTCGTAAAAGCCAGGACCGTCGTCGCGGCCGAAGTCCGCGATGGCGATGTCCATTAGGTTTGCCGCTTCCACGAGCCAGCGGATGTCGCCGTCGGCCTGGTGGAGGTGGATGAGCCCTTCGGCGAGGAAGGTATAGTCCTCCAGCACGCCGTTCCCGCGCCGCTCGCCTTGCCGAGTCGTGCGCCACAGGCGCCCGTCGCCGTCGCGAGCCGCGTCGAGCAGGTGCGTTGCCGACTGCCGGGCGGCATCGATGAAGCTTGGCAGGCCGAGCGTCGAACCCGCGAGCGCGAGTGCGCCGATCGCTTCGCCGTTCCACGCCGTCACGACCTTGTCGTCCAGCGCCGGACGCGACCGGCGGTCGCGATGTGCGCGCAGAATCGTCTCGCCGGCATCCAGCAACGCCGCGACGCGCTCGGCGGGCTGACCGGTACGGTCGGCGATCGCATCCAGCGTTGCGGCGAGGGTGAGCACGTTCTCGCCCTCGAAGTTGCCGCCGGGGGTGATGCCGAAGAGCTCACGGACCACGGCGGCGTGGTCAGGCGGCAGGATCGCGTCGATCTCGCGATCCTCCCAGACGTAGTAGGCGCCCTCGCGGCCTTCGCTGTCGGCGTCCAGCGCCGAGGCGAAACCACCGCCGGGGAGCCGCATCTCGCGCAGCAGCCACTGGCCGGTGTCGATCACAACCTGGGCATAGCGCGCGGTACCGGCCGCGATCCAGGCGTCGAGATAGACGCGCATCAGTTGCGCGTTGTCGTACAGCATCTTCTCGAAATGGGGGACGGTCCACGTACCGTCGACGGTGTAGCGGGCGAAGCCACCGCCGAGATGATCGTGGATGCCGCCAGCCGCCATCCGGTCCAGCGTGGTCGTGAGCATGGTCCGGGCGGTGGCGTCGCCGGTGCGCTCGCAGCGTCGGCTCAGGAACTCGAGCGTCGGCGTCTGCGGGAACTTCGGCGCGCCGCCGAAGCCACCCCACTCGGGGTCGAACGCGCCTTCGAGCTGGGCGAGCGCCGCCGCGCCGGGATCGGTGCCGCCGGCTGCCGAAATCGGTTGCTCCTGTTCGCGCAGGAAGCCAAGCACGCGGTCGGCATTTTCGAGGAGCTTCTCGCGATCGTTGATCCAAGCCTGGTGGAGGGTTTCGAGCACGCGCGGGAAGCCCGGCAGCCCGCGCATGTCGGACGGTGGCCAATAGGTGCCGCCGAAGAAGGGGATGCCGTCGGGGGTCGCGAATACATTCAGGGGCCAGCCACCGGATCCGGTCATGCCCTGCACGGCCGACATGAAGACCGAATCGACATCCGGCCGCTCCTCCCGATCGACCTTGACGTTGACGAACCATTCGTTCATCAGCCCGGCGATCTCCGGGTTTTCGAACGATTCGTGCGCCATCACGTGGCACCAGTGGCACGACGCGTAACCGATGCTGACGAAGAGCGGCTTCTGTTGACGCTTCGCCTCGGCGAGAGCCTCGTCGGACCATGGCCACCAGTCGACCGGGTTGTCCCGGTGCTGTTGCAGGTAGGGGCTTGGCTCGGCGGCGAGTCGGTTGCTCATGGGCGGTCTCCCTGGACGTCACGCGATGCTTTCGAGGCGTGGCATGACCATTGCATGCCGGCACTGTAGCAAACAGTCGTCTTCGATCAGGAGCACAACATGGATCGCATCGAGTTCAACGACGGCGCGCGCGTGATCGGCGCGGACGGTGTCGCGATCGGTACCGTCCACATGGTCGCTGCCGCAAGTCAGCCGCCAAGGCTGCTCGTTCGGCTGGAGGACAGCGGCGAGACCGTGGGGATTCCCCTGGCCGACGTGGATCTCCGGCGATCCTCGTCGAGCGAGGTGCGCCTGGCGGTTTCCGGAGCCGACGTGCTGCGGTCGGCGAAGGAGACGGTGGAGCGGGACGAGGGACACATGACAATCCCGGTTTACGGCGAGGAACTGGTGCCGCGGGTGCATGAGGAGCCGCAGGGGCGCGTGTTCATCCGCAAGCGAGTCGAGACGTATCCCGTCGAGGAGCAGGTCGAGCTGGAGCGCGAGGTGGTCGATGTCGAGCGCACACCGGTCGGGGAGGACGTCGATGACATCCCGCCGGTGCGCCAGGAGGGCGACACGACGATCGTGCCGGTGGTTGAGGAGATCCTGGTGGTCGAGAAGCGCCTGCGGCTGGTCGAGGAGGTGCGGATCACGAAGCGAGCGGAAACGACGACGGAGACGATCCGTGACGAGCTTCGCCGCGAGGTGATCGACGTCGACGAGGAACGCGAGAAGGACCGCCCGTAGCGCCTGCCGTCGTGCGGCATTCGTGCGAAAGCGACGCGTAGCCCCGCCGTACCACACCACCCGCGATCCAATGCGGTTTCCAGGATTCGGTATAACAGGCGCGGCCCGACGAAAGATCCGGTCCCGTCATGGCGCGACACGGGGGCTTCCGGTCGGAAGCCCCCGTGTATCTGTCATGTCATGAACGACCGGGCCGAGGTTAGCGGCGGCGCGTATCGTCTTCCACGACGTCGTCGTCGACGGTCACCTCTTCGCGGCGGACGGTATCGGTGACGTGCTCGGTGTGCTGTTCGGCAGTCTTGTCGATATCGACTTCGCCGACCACGCGGGTGCGCTTCGCGACATCGACCTCCTCGCCGCTGACCGGCACCTCGATCGTGCCTTCCTGGAAGGCATCCTCGCCCGGCGCCACGTCGCGGTCGACATTGCGGCGCGTCACCTCAACATGCTCCTCGGTCACCGGTACGTCGATCGACGCTTCGTCGGTGACCACGTCCTTGTTGACCTGGACGGAGCCGCGGTCGACCTCGCGCGTACCGGCGACGAGGTCCTCCTCGTGTACCGGCACGCTCACGTGGTCGGTATCGGTGGCTGCCGCGGTGCGGTCGACACGGTTCGCATTCATGTCCGCGTCAGCCAGCCCTCGCCCTTCGAGGTCGGCATCGCCGCCCGGACCCGATGTGGTATCCACCTCCACCAGGTCGTCGCGCCGGTCTCCGACCGACGTGCCGGCGAGTGTCGTCGTGTCCCAGGCACCGGCGTCCGGCTCGGTGGTCCAGTCCTGCGAGAGAACTTCGTCCTTGGTGTAGGCGAGGTAGATGTTCTCCTCGTCGAAGTTGGCGACGGCGTTTCGCGGGATGAAATGATCCTCCGGGAAGAAGAAGCCCTTGCGGACGACGAAGTAGTCCCGCTCGACCGCGTCGACTTCTCCGACCTTGTCGCCGTCGGACCCGTAGACGTTCATGCCTTCGCGCGGTGTGAACTGCGTAAGCTCGGTGCTCATGGTGTCCCTCCGTGTGTCTGTTTCCGGCAATGGTAGCGTCGGATCTGCTGCCGGAAGATCGTATCGCCACGCGGCGTGATCTCCTGCGCAGAACGCACGGGTAGTGCCACGGTTGTCACCTGGATGTGTTTCCGGACGCAGATCGTGGTGATTTGGGCGATTCTGACACGACGAAGAGGATCGGCCTGGCCGATCCTCTTCGGGACGATCTTCGGTTGTCGACCAACCGTTCGCTACGCGAACTTGTGCGGACGGTTCGTTGGCGTGGGCGTCGCGTCTCGCTTGCCGCCGAGCGCCTCGCCGCGATTCCACGGGGTGCCGAGCATCGGCAGCAGGTAGCGATCCAGACCCCACCAGCCAGCGACCTTCCAGCCGAGGACCAGGAAGACGGTGAGGGCGAACATCACCGGGTTCGAGCTGATCGTGCCGGCCAGCATGAAGCTGACGTTCATCAGCGTGCCGAAGAAGGCCGCGATACCAACCAGGGCGCCGACGATCAGGCCGATGCCGACCAGGAACTCACCGACTGCGATCAACTTCGCGAACCATGTGTACCACTCGTGGTCCATCATGTACTGCAGGAAGTCGTGGTACCAGCCGTATGCCGCGCGGCTCGAACCTTCGGGGCCGCCCTGCAGCGCGCCAGTCCAGTAGCCCTTGAGACCCTCGCCGCCGCTCATCCAGGCATCGCTCTGGAGCTTGTGGTGACCCGCCGCGAGCCATTCCCGACCGAGGTAGAAGCGCAGCGGCAGCCAGAGAATCGCCAGGTAGCTGTTGCCGAGCAGGAGCCGCCACCACGACGGGTCCTGGATCTGGCCGGGGGTGTCGGTTTCCCGGCCGAGCGAGAGGTCGACGCCCTCGTCCGGAATCCGCCGCGCCTGGATGGCCCCCGCGGCGACGATCAGGCCGATGAACAGGTAGGTCCAGAACACGCCGTCAATGAACGATGTCTCGCCGCGCTCGTTTGTCTGGGAGAACCAGGGGCCGCTCAACTCGAATCGCGTCAGGGTGTCGAAAACGAGGGACATGAGGACGAACAGCGCCACCGCGATGCCTGTCATCATGTATGTCCCGGTTCGGGTGATACGCATCACGCACCTCCGCATCGCCTTTCGGCGTCCTTGCGTCCGCAGAGACGGACGCTTCATTCCATCTCGATGCTCATGTCAGGATGTGAGGGAAGCTCCCGGCGCGCTGTGTCCGCCGGTTTCCTGAGGGGCTCATCGGGCCGGGAGCCTCTCCCTGACACCATCAAGATACCGAGAGGCCGGTATCAGACGCGTAGAAGCGCCGCCCTCGCCATCACAAAAGCGTGGCAGTTCGGTAATGGGCGACTCAGCTGCTCGTGCTGGTGGTCATGTCGGCGCAGGGAAGGGAGTTCGCGCTGCGTGTCAACGGTGAAGGCGAGCTGGCACCCTGTGCTCGCTGACCGGTCTCGAAAACAATTGCCACGTCGACCAGGCGCCGCCAGGCGCGCTGAGAAGTGGCAAGTTTCGTTGGATCTCGAATGTCGCGATGTGACGTTGGCGCGTCAGGCGTCCTCGGGCTCGGTCGGGGACTCCAGGCGGTAGCCGATGCCGGGGAACGTTTGAATCAACGGGTGCTCGGGATCGCCATCGGGCTCCAGCTTGGCTCGGATTCGGCTCACCCACGTCCGCAGGTAATGCACCTCGTCGCGGAACTCCGGACCCCAGATGCGGCTGAGCATCTCACCATGCATCATCACCTTGCCGGAATTCTCCGCCAGCAGCGACAAGACCTCCCACTCGGTGCGACTGAGACGGACCTCCTCGCCATCCACTGTGACCGTGCGACGGTCGAGGTCGATCACGACGTGCGGATAGCGCAGCACCGTTTGGCTCGGCGCCGGGGTCGCGCCCTGCGCGCGCCGCAGCACCGCCGCGACCCGGGCCGAAAGCTCATCCGGATTGAACGGCTTGGTGATGTAGTCATCGACGCCGCCTTCGAAGCCGCGCAGCTTGTCGGCATCGCTGCCTCGTGCAGTCAGCATGACGACCGGCGTGGAGGCGAACCGATGAAGTCGCCGCAGCGTCTCGAATCCGTCCATTTCCGGCATCATCAGGTCGAGCACGACGAGATCGGGCCGCTCGCGGTCGAATATCTCGATGGCGCTGGCTCCGCTGTTGGCGGTAATCACACCATACCCATCGGCCAGGAGCTTCGCGCGGACGAGCCGAACGATGGCGGGCTCGTCGTCGACGACGAGGATGATTCGCTTGCGCATGGCTGTTCGTGAGTCCTCCTGGGGTAGCGTCAACCCGCCGCGATCGGCAGAACAATGGTGAACGTCGCGCCCTTGCCGCGCCCCTGCGATTCGGCCGAGATCGAGCCGTGCATGGCGCGCATCAGGTGGCGGCTCAGATACAAGCCTAGCCCCATTCCGCGTATCGAGGGGTCAGCCCCCGGGCGGCGGAATCGCTCGAACACATCGGCGACATGCTCCGGGGCGATGCCGAATCCCTGGTCGATCACGCGGATCCTGACCGTCGCGCCGTCGGTCTCCACCCGGGTGTGAATCGGCGTGCCGGGCGGCGAATACTTCACGGCATTTTCGTACAGATTGTCCAGCACCTGGCCGAGCGAGTCGGCGCTGCCCTCGGTCGGCGGGAGGTCCGGCGCGAGCGCGACGGTAAATTCGCGATCAGGCACACGCTTGCGCATTGCGGCGGCGCGCTGACGGATCAGCGGCCCGATCAGCAGCGGCTCCAGCTCAGGGTCGACCTGGTCGGCCTCGATCGCGGTCAGCGTGAGGATATTGGAAAGGGTGCGGTCGAGCCGCTCGCTCTCCCGCACGAGATCGTCGAGAATGTCCTGGCGGGTTTCGGCGTCGAGGCTGTCCCCCTGCCGCGCGAGCAGGTACGCCCCGCCGTGGATCGCGGTGAGCGGCGTGCGCAGCTCATGCGATACAAGCGAGAGAAAGTCGTCCTTCAGCTGCTCGGCCTCGCGGATGCGCGTGATGTCCTGGAAGACGATCACGACGCGGCGCACGTGCCCCTCGCTGTCGCGCAGGGGCGCCGCCTGGGCGAGCACCGGCATGTGCCGGTCGCTGGGCGTGATGAAGAGATAGGGCGTGTTGCGGACCATCTCGCCGCGCCAGGCGCGGAAGGCCGGCCACTGCTCCTTCGGAAGCTGGCTGCCGTTGGCGTGGCGAATCTCGTAGTCCTTGCCGGCCTGCGGCAGCCGGGGACCGAAGTCGATCGCGTCGAGCAGCATCGACCGCGCGGCATTGTTGACCACCTCCACGCGGCCGTCCGGCGCATTCTGGATGAGCACCGCCGCCGCCATGCTGTTGAGGATCACATCGAGGTGGTCGCGCTGCTCCTCGGCGCGGCGCTGGCTCTCTCGCGCCTCGGTGAAGAGGTTGGCCCGGTCGATCGCCTGCGCGGTGTGGATGGCGAGAATGGTGAGGGCCGCGAGGTCGTCCTCGGTGAAATACTCGGTTTGCAGCGGCTCGGTCAGGTAGAGGTTGCCGAGCGCGCGGTCGCCGAGCAGGATCGGCACGCCCAGCAGTGTGTTCATCGGCGGGTGGTTGGGTGGGTAGCCGATCGAGCGCGGGTCGGCGGCGATATCCGGCACCAGCAGCGGCATCCGCGTTCGGATCAGCTCGCCGATCAGGCCGTGCCCCTGGGGAATGGCGCCGAGCAGCCGGCGCTCGCGGGCGGTGATGCCCGAGGTGATGAACGTGTGGACGACGCCGCGCTCGTCGGTGACTCCCAGCGCGGCGTACTTCGCCGGCACGACCTGCCGGGCGATGTCGGGGATGCGCTGAAGCACCGCGTCCGGATCCAGCTCGGACGCGAGCTCCAGCGCGGCTTCGTAGGCCGCCATCAGGCGGCTTTTGCGATCGGCAGGGGGGCGCGTAGCCGTTGGCTCCGCCATGCGAGCGCTCCGTTTCGGATGATGCGGGACCCGGTCAGCGAACGGACCGCCGCTGAATCCAGCATACCATCGCGAGCCCGGGCGCTCGCCGGACCTGTCACGCCGTCATCGCCGTCGATATGGGTGGAGCGACGCGGGTGGCCGCCGCGGAGCCGGCACGGACCAGCAGGACCGGCACGGTGGCGTGGCGAGTGATCTCCTCGGCGACGGACCCGAGGAACCAGCGTGCGACGCCGCTGCGCCCGTGGGAGGCGATCACGAAGAGGTCGCCCGGCGTCATCGCTCCGATCAGCTCCTGGCAGGCGATGCCGTGGCGGACCTCCGTGGTGACGGTGACGCCATGCTCGGCGATCGGTTTGGCGACCTCGGCGAGATACTCCTCGGCGAGATGGATTTGGTCCTCGAGCTGCGTGACGAGCGCAGCGCTCTCGACCATCGCGCCGTAGACATAGGCATAGGATGTCGACGGGAACTCGACGACCCGAATGAGGTGGAGCGTGGCATCTGTTGCGCGGGCGAAGTCCTCGGCGGTCGACAGCGCCTGTTCGGCGATGTCCGATCCATCGAGGGGAACCACGATGCGAGTGTACATAAGATGCTCCTTGTCCAGGGTTGGTGTCCCGGCCGGGGCTGCCGCCTCGGCAATGGGCGGATGACCGAAAAGCCATTTCGCTGGAGTCATTGTGGTCGTTTGCTTGTCGCAGCCGCGTATATGGACAGGGAACCGCATATCGAAACCGTTACAACTTGTCGGTGTATCCCCCACAGCCGCCCGATGCCGCACGGAAACGGCCTAGCCCCGCCCCCCCCCCGGGGGGGGGGCGGG
>JAEVYR010000059.1 GCA_023392645.1 Chloroflexota bacterium
CGGCCGCGAGGAGCGCGTCGCGCGCCGTCGCCACGGGCACCGGGGTGCCCGGCACCGGGCCGACCCCGGCCCGCGTCGCGATCTGGCGCGCGGAAACCTTGTCGCCCATCGCATGGATCGCGTTCGCCGACGGCCCGATGAAGATGAGACCGGCGCTCGTCACCGCTTCGGCGAAACTGCCGTTCTCGGCGAGAAACCCGTAACCGGGGTGAATCGCATCCGCCCCGGCTGCTCGTGCGATAGCGATGATGCCTTCTTGCCGGAGGTACGGCAGCCCGGGGCCATCGGGGATGCGGCGCGCATCGTCGGCAAGCTGGACGTGAAGCGCGTCCTCGTCTCCCTCGCCGTAGACCGCGATCGCGCGGATACCCAGCTCGCGACACGCGCGCACCACCCGCACGGCGATCTCGCCACGATTGGCGATGAGAATGGAGCGGATTTGCGTGGTCGGCACGTCGTTGGTCATGGACAACCTCTCAGCAACATCACCTCGCGCCGAAACCGACGCGACGCAGACGCGCGCCGCCTCACGTGCGCCGCGCCCACGGCGGGATCGTGGCACAATAGGGCACGTGTGTCAGCCCGCTTATGACGCCGCGGCACAGCGCGACGCTCGCCCGCGCCGGATACCAGGCCCGGTTGAGCCAGGATTTCGATGCACGCGCACGAGAGCGATGGTCCCATGATAGCGTCAGCCCATCCCCGCATGACGACCGGCTTGCTCAGCGCCTACCGGCCGGTGACCACCCGCGAGCGACTGGTGCCGGCCGTGCTGGCCGTCATCGTGTTCGTGATCGCCTTCGTCAACTACAACAGCGAGGTCACGACGACCGCGTTCCACCCCGACGAAAGCCGCTGGATCAACCGCGCGCACTACCTCGAAGACCTCCTCGACCCGTGCGGCACCACCTGGAACGACCAGTACCTCACCCGCGGCCAGCCGCCGAGGGGTTCGTACGTCATGGGCGCCGGCCTGGTCGCCCAGGGCCGCGACCTCGACACCAACCGGGCGTGGGACTACCGCCGCAGCGGAGAGTGGAACGTGCAAAACGGCATGTATCCAACTCAGGATGACCTCCACACCGGTCGCCGCGCCAACGTCTTCCTCGGCGCGCTGGCGGTCGCCGTCACCTTTCTCGCGGTTCGGCTGCTCAGCAACACCGCCGGCGGCCTCGTCGGCGCGGCGATCCTGACGTTCCACCCGCTGCAGGCCTGGCACGACCGCCTTGCCCTCGCCGACACGACGCTGACCCTGACGTTGGCCGCGCTGGTACTGACCCTCATCCTGCTCGTGCGGCGACCCGGCTGGTTCAAGGCGCTGGCGGTTGGCATCCTGATCGGCCTAGGCGGCGCGAACAAGCTGACGCCAATGGCGCTCGCCTTCGTGATCGCGGCGGCCGGCGGCGCGCTCCTGTGCTGGACGATTTGGCGCAACGTGCGACATCGCCTCGACGGCGAGGCCTGGTATCGCATGGTTCCCGGCATTCAGCATCTCTCATGGATGCTGATCTCGGCGCCGGTCGTCGCCGGGGCGACCTTCGTCGCGGTCTACCCGTACCTGTGGAAACAGCCCATCGCGAACACCCTGCGCGTCCTCAGCTTCCGCCAGAACGAGATGGACCAGCAGGCGCGCCTCTATCCACAGTTCGCCGTCGAGACGACCAGCGAGGCCGTCCGCAAGACGTGGACGAGCCTGGCCGACCGCTGGAGCGCGACCGAGTGGCTGCTCAGCCAGGTCGGGCTTGACCGGCTTGCCTCAGCGCTCAGCCCGCTCGATCTCATTCTGGCGATGATCGGCGTCGTGCTGGTCGCCATCCTCGCCGCGCAGATGCCCTTTCGCAGCGGTCACCTGCTGGTCGGACTGGTGCTCATCGTGCAGGTTGCGACCATCGTGCTCGCGATGCGGACCGATTTCGAGCGCTACTACCTGCCCGTCGTGCTCGCCACCGCGGTCTTCGCGGGCGCGGGCGTCGGAATCGCCTCACAGACCATCTGGCACCTCGTCACAGCGGATCGCACTCATCCGGCAACCCCGGCGACCATCCTGCCCGGCCGCGGGCGCGAGGCCACCGGGCAATGAGGGGGCACGCATCGCTCCTGCTCACCGTCACCGTGCTCCTCACGATTCTGGCGTCGCTCGCCGCTCCGGCAGTCGCGCAGGATGACGACCCGCCCGATCCCGGACCGGAACGAGGCGCGATCGGCAAGCCGGTCGCGCCACTGGACGACAAGCGCATCTACGACATGGCCAACCTGCTCAACAACGAGCAGGAGGCATCGATCGAATCCGACGCCGACCGGCTCGCCCGGCACGGCATCCCGAACGTAATCATCGTCCAGTTCAGCACCCTCACGCCCGAAGAGGCCGACGCCTTCGCCGCCGAGATTCGCCGCCAGTGGAGCGTCGAGAGCAGCCCCGGCGCCGACGACGGCCTCGTCATGCTCGTCAGTGTCAACGACACCGACGCGAACCGGGGCATCGCCACGACGCTATCCTGGGGCGACAACGCGCTCCCGCATTTTGGCGTCACCGCGACCACGGCGGCGCAGAGCCAGCGCACGTGGCTCGATCGCTATATCGATGACGGACACCTCTTCGAGGGCATCGTCTTCGCGCTGCGACGTCTCATTTACCACTCGATCTACGACCCCGCACCGCAAACGCCGCTCACCGGCGCT
>JAEVYR010000063.1 GCA_023392645.1 Chloroflexota bacterium
TACCGAACCTACATATATAGAACACCGAAGCAATCGGCATCAAGCCGCCAATGTGACTCCGGTTGGGTTGATCCCCATGCCCCCAGCCTACAGACGTCGTCAAGTCCGCCCATACGGGCCAGGCGGCAATAGACCGTAGGGACAAGACTGGCACGTTGTCAAGGACCGCTTCTCCGTCTGCCATCTGATTACCATCCACATGGATGGTATACTCGACCCGTGAGCGGGATTTCGTGCAGGAGTAGGTGATGGCGGACACGGAAAAGGTAACGATCAACATGAGCGTCGTGGATCTCGGGCAAATCGACCTGCTGGCCGAGCAGGGGTTTTATTCCTCCCGCACGGATTTCATCCGGACGGCCATCCGGCGGCAACTCGACGGCCACGCCGAGGACGTCCGTCGCACCGTCGCCCGGAAGACCTCCGTCGTCGGCGCGATGGTGTTCGGCAAGGCCGAGCTCGAACAGCTCGTCGCGGACGGCAAGCATCTCGACATCCGCGTCGTTGGCCTGTTGGCGCTCGGCAAGGACGTCACGCCGGAGCTGGCCCAGGCCGCGATCCAGTCGATCGAGGTGCACGGCGTGTTCCGAGCGAGCAGCGAGGTGAAGACGGCGCTCGCCGGCCGGATTCGGTAGGCCGGGTCAGGAGGAGGCGCTCATGCGCATCGACGATCTCTCGCTGGGGGCTCACGCAGATGCTCGTGCCGATCGCTACCTGGATGAGGCGCGTGACCGCGTTGTCATGATGACGATGCTCCGGAGTCTTCGTCTCGCCGCGGCGACCACGCTCGTGCGGATTGCGGTCTGGATGGCGCCGGCGGAGCTGCTCGTGATCCCCGCCACCACTGCGACCGCGCCGAACCCGTCCGGTGAACTCACGGCGAAGGGTCACCTGACGCGGGCGTAGTATTGCGCGCCGACGTTGCGGACGAACCCCTGCAGCTCCAGCGTCATCAACAGCGCCGAGAGACTGGCGATCGGAATACCGGCGACCGCGCCGATTTCGTCGATATGCAACGCCTCGGCGGTCAGCGTGGAAAGGATGCGACGGGAGTCCTCGTCGAGCGCCGCCGGTGATTCGAGCGGGATCTGCTGGGGCGCCTCGCCCAGTCGCAGATCCTCCAGGACATCATCCGCGCTGCGCACGGGGCGCGCTCCGTCCCGCAGGATTCGGTTGCAGCCCGCGCTCGCCGGCGAGAGCACCGATCCGGGCACCGCGAACACGTCGCGTCCCTGGTCGGCGGCGAAATCAACCGTGATCAACGCGCCGCTGCGCATCGGCGCCTCCACCACGACCACTCCGAGCGCCAGGCCGGAAATGAGCCGATTGCGCGCCGGGAAGTTCGGGCCGTCCGGCGGCGCGTCCGGATGAAAATCGGACAGCACCGCTCCGGCCTCGGTGATCCGCGCCGCGAGCTGCCGATGCTCGGCCGGGTAGACGCGCCGCACGCCGTTGCCGAGCACCGCGATCGTGCGGCCACCGGCGTCCAGCGCCGCCGCGTGCGCGATGCCATCGATCCCCCGCGCCAGGCCGGAGACGATCGTCACGCCGGCCTGCGCCAGATCCCGCGCCAGCGCCCGCGCCATCTCCCGCCCGTAGCTGCTGAGCCGGCGCGTGCCAACGATGGCGACCGCCCGCCGATCTTCGAGCGTGATGGTGCCGCGCAGGAAGATCACCGGCGGCGGCGCGGGCACTTCGCGCAGCAAATCCGGGTACGACTCGTGCCGCAGCGTGACGACCTCGATACCCTCGGCCCGGAGCGCGGCATACTCGCCCTCGGGGTCGGCCGAGCGGCGATACGCCACCAGGCTTTCCAGCGAGCGCCGATCGAGCACACCGCGCAGCGCGGCGGCGTCGGCTTCCCAGGCGTCGTGGATCGTGCCGAAGGCGGTCAGCAGCCGATCGAATCGCACGGGTCCGATCCCGGTCACGTTCCGCAGCGCCGCCCAGTAAGGCGCGTCCGCGTCGGCGTTGCCTTGCGCGGAACGCGCCCTCTCCGCGTCAATCACCATCCAGGCGCTCCTTGGGCGGCCGATCGGCCGGCATTTACACATCGGCAGGTTGCGGTCATCATGCCATGGATCGAACGCGTAGCGTCGTCCCGGCCGGTGCGGCCGGAGGGCCATGGAGGGAGCTCAGGTGGTACGGACGAACCTGTTGAAGCAGAAGCTGAATGCGAACGAGCCGGTGATCGGCGTGTTCATGCCACTGCCATCGCCGCAGATGGTCGAAATTTCCGCCGTGGCTGGATTCGACTTCGTGTTGATCGACAACGAGCACGGCCCACTTGCCGCCGAGACGGCCTACGCGATGGTGCTCGCCGCCGAGGCGTCGGGCATCACACCGATCGTGCGCGTCGGCAACCGCGACAAGCAGGAAGTGTTGAAGTATCTCGACCTCGGCGCGCAGGGCATCATGTCGCCACAAATCCACACCGCCGCCGCGGCCGAGGATGCCGTCGCCGGCACCAAGTACGTGCCGCGCGGCACCCGCGGAATGGCCGGCGGCAGGACCTTCAATTATGGGGTCGGCATCTCGGCGTCCGAGGCCGCGAAGCAGATCAACGACTCGATTCTCACCCTGATCCAGTTCGAGCACATCGACGCGCTCGATGAGTTGGAGCAGATCGTGCAGGTGCCGGATCTCGACGTGCTCTTCGTCGGCCCGAACGATCTCGCGCAATCGATGGGATTCCCTGGCGAGCCCGGTCGAGCCGAGGTGACGGAGATCGGCGATCGCGCCGTGGCGATCGCAAAGGCGGCCGG
>JAEVYR010000091.1 GCA_023392645.1 Chloroflexota bacterium
CTTCCAGGACAACCTCAGCCGGCTCGGCCTTGCCGCGCTGATCGCCGTCGCCCTCTCGTGGGTCGGCGCCGACCTGTTCATGTCGCGCGACAGCGAGACCCGCAGGACGCTCGTCGCCGACATCTACCGCGTCTACGAGACCGGCGATCTCTCGCGGCTCGACGACCTCGTCGCCGTCGACGTCGTCGACCGCTCGCCGGCGCCCGGGCAGGTCCAGGGGCTCTCCGGCTTCAAGCAGCTCATCGGCCAGTTCCGCGCGGCGTTCCCCGACGGCGACATCGAGCCGGAGCAGTTACTGGTTGACGGAGACACGGTCGTGGCGAAGGTGCGGCTTTCCGGCACCCACGTCCACGACTTCTTCGGGCTGCAACCCTCCGGCAAGCGCGTCGCGGCGAAGGGCGTCGAAACCTATCGCTTCGCCAACGGCGTCGTCGTCGAGATGTGGAGCATGTTCACGCCGCTGGTGGTCGTCAAGGCGCCGCCGTCCGAGCCCGAGCCGGAGGATGTTCCCGCGCCGAAGCGCCGGGGCCTGCTGCGGCGGATCGCCGGCATCTTCCGAAGGGGGTCGACGTCATGATCCTTATCGGCGCGGGCATCGAGACCCGCCTCGGCGCGCACGAGCACGACATCGACGCGATGCTGCGACCCCCCGCCAGCCTGTCGCAGCCGACCTCAACCCGCGACGAAGCTCAGCGGCTGGTGACCCGGCTGGTGCGGTGGATGATCCGGGGGTACCAGCAAGCCAACGCCACCGACCTCGCCTCGGCGGTCGCCTTCCAGGCGCTGGTGGCGGTGGTGCCGATGTTCCTGCTGCTGATCTCGGTCGCGGGTCTTTTTCTGCAGGACTCGCGCGTGCTGAAGCAGGCGATCCTGACGATCGCGTGGATCCTCCCCGGTGGCGGCGCCTCTCAGGACGCCTTCACCGCCGCGTTCGAGGCGCGGCGCAACAGCGGGCTCTATGGCGCGCTCGGCCTGCTCGGCTTCGCGTGGGTCGGCACGGGCTTCGTCAGCGCGATGGCGCGCAGCATGAACCGCATCTACGGGGTGCCGAACGCCGGGTACATCAAGGAGAAACAGCGCGGCTTCATCGTGATCCTGCTGTTCGCGGTCTTCTTCATGATCGCCTCGGCGGCGACGATCGTGACGACCTTCTTCGTCGGCAACGAGTCGAACCTGCCGCTCTTCCTGCAGCGGTGGACGCTGGTGAGCGGGCGATCCCAGGTGATTGGCTACGCGATCTCGGCGGCGGCGGCGTATCTGCTGTTCTTCACCATTTTCCGGCTGGTGCCGAACGCGAAGCAGCGGATGATGGATGTCTGGCCCGGCGCGGTGGTGTCGGCACTGCTGTTCCTGCTGGTCACGCTGTCGTTCCCGGTCTACCTGCGCATCATCGGCGGTTCGAACCGGTACGGGCTGGCGCTGGGGTTGCTATCGCTGATGGTGGCGTCCTTCTACGCGCTGGCTCACGTGATCCTGTTCGGCACGTACATCAACGCCACCTGGCAGAAGCGCCGCCGCGAGCGTCAGCGCCGCCGGAAACGGATGCCGCCGAAGGATCGGGACGACGGCGGCCGCGGATCCCGTCGACACGGCCCACCGGTGCCGCCCGACGTCCGCGCCCTCCAGGCCGGCGTCATGGACCAGGCGATCCGGTAGCCCGCTTCAGGCAGCCAACGCCACACCCTGGCCGATGGCCACCTGACGGGGCTGGGAGAGCATTTTGCCCGGAACGGCAGCAATAGCCACACTGCCACTGTCTGTCGATTTCTGGCAGCCTTGACGCGGCCGCGGAGGAGGAGCGAGATCGCATGACCGACGATCGAGTTGTCGAGCTGCTGCGGGAGATGGTGCGCATCGAAAGCGTCAATCTCGCCTATCCGGGCGGGGTCGGCGAAGCCGCGATGGCGGACTACGTCGAGACCTGGGCGCGCGCCGCCGGGTTCCGCGTCGAGCGGCAGGTGCTCGATACCGGCCAGACGAACGTGCTGGTGACGCTCGACGTCCCCAACGCCGCCGGAACGTTGCTCTACGAGGCGCACATGGACACCGTCGCGCTGGCGCCGATGGAGCGCGCGCTCGACGCCGAGGTCCGCGACGGGCGCGTCTACGGCCGCGGCGCCTGCGACACCAAGGGCTCGATGGCGGCGATGATGGTCGCGATGGAGCGCCTCGCGGCGCGGCGCGACGAGTTGGCGGTCAACGTCGCGCTGGTCGCCGTCGTCGACGAGGAGCACGCCTTCACCGGCGTGTTGCGCTACATCGCCAGCGACGCCGAGGCGACGGCGGCGGTGGTCGGCGAGCCGACCGACCTGCGCCTGGTGATCGCCCACAAGGGCTGCGTCCGCGGCGAGGTTCGCACCACCGGCAAGGCCGCCCACAGCGCGAAACCGCACCTCGGCGTCAACGCGATCGACGCAATGGCGGACGTGCTGGTCGGCCTGCGCGAGCTGCCGGAGACGCTGGCGCGGCAATCGCACCCTCTGCTCGGCTCGCCGACCTTCTCGGTCGGGCTGATCGAGGGTGGCACCGGCGTGAACGTAGTTCCTGCCTCATGCGCGATCACCTACGACCGCCGGGTACTGCCGCACGAGCGTCACGACGATGCCCTCGCCGAGCTCGACGCGGCGCTCGACCGGGTGCGGGCGCGGCGGAAAGATGCGACGATCGAGCGACCGGCGCCCTACCTCGTCAGCGACGCGCTCGACACCGAGCCCGACGCGCCGCTGGTGCGGGCGGCCAGCAGCGCCTGTGAGGCGGCCGGGGTCGATCCGGACCCCATCGGCGTGCCCTACGGCACCGACGCCAGCAAGCTGCAGACGCGCCGGGGCATCCCGGCGGTGGTATTGGGTCCCGGGTCGATCGGGCAGGCGCACGGCGCCGACGAGTTCGTACCGATCGACGAGCTGCACCTCGCGGCGGAGATCTACGCCGGCATCGCGCTGCGGTTCCGGCCGGAGGAGACGAGCGAGCGATGAAGATCACCGAGCGCGTGCACCTCGTCGGCAGCGGCCGGGCCGGGTTCAACCTGACCCACCCGATCGACTGCCACATCTACCTGTTGAACGGCGGCGACGAATACGCCCTGATCGACGCCGGCGGCGGCGTGGAGCCGGAGCGAATCGTGGCGCGGATCGAGGAGGACGGTCTCGACCCGTCCCGGGTAAAGCACCTGTTGCTCACCCACGCCCACGCCGATCACTCCGCTGGCGCGGCCTGGCTGCGTGAGCGCTTCGACCTGCGCGTGGCGGGGTCCGCCGAGACAGCCGCGTGGGTGACGAATGGCGACGAGGAGAAGATCAGCCTCGGCGCGGCGAAGCGTGCCGGCGTCTACCCGGAGGACTACGTCTTCCCGTCGTGCCCGGTCGAGACGGTGCTCGCTGATGGCGACACCTGCCGGGTTGGTGACATCGAGCTGACCGCGATCGCGACACCGGGCCACTCGGCGGGGATGCTGAGCTACGTGTTCGAGGAGGGCGTCGCGCGGTCGGCGTTCACCGGCGACACGATCTTCGCCGGCGGGAAGATCCTGCTGCAGGACATCTGGGATTGCTCCGTGTGGGAATCCTGCCGCAGCGTCGAGCGGCTGGCCGGGCTGGAACTGGAGGGGCTCTACCCGGGGCATCTCGCCTTCGCCGTCCAGCGCGGGCACGAGCACACAGAAGCGGCGATGGCGAACATCCGCCAGCTCCTGCCGCCCGCCCAGATGGGGTAAGACGCGGTGCGACGAGGTCGATCTGGTAGGCCCGCCCTGCAAATGGGCGGGCAAGCGGGGTGGAGTCAGGATTCGAGCTGTACCATCAGGAAACGTGTCATTTCGAGCCGCCGCGCAGCGGCGTGTCGAGAAATCTCTTGCTCGCCGGGCTCGCATCTGGCACGGAAGAGATTTCTCCGCTCCGCACCCTGCGGGTGCTCCGGTCGAAATGACAACCATTTCATGGTTGTACCACCAGCCCGCCCGCACATTCGAGTCGGGCTTCGCCCTTGCTGAGTGCAGGCTCGGGGCGGGCCTGCCGAGACGGAGCGTCGACGGCATTCATCAGGAGGACACATGCGACGGCTGCGAGTGGGCGTGTTGGGATTGGGGGCGTTCGGCGAGAGCCATCTGCGCGCGTGGCGCGGCTTGCCGAACGTCGATATCGCCGCGGTGGCATCCCGCACGCCAGCGCGGGCCGAGGCGATCGCGGCACAATACGGCGTCCCTCGCTGGTACGGCAGCCACACGGAGCTGATCGCCGACCCCGGCATCGACGCGATCAGCGTCACCACCGCCGAGCACGAGCATCTCACGCCGGTGATCGCCGCCCTTGAGGCGGGCAAGCATGTGCTGGTCGAGAAGCCGATCGCCACCACGCTGGACGACGCCGCCGCGATGCTGGCGGCGGCCTCGCGCTCGCAAGGCATCCTTATGCCGGGCCACGTGCTGCGGTTCGCGCCAGCCTACGCCGGGCTCAAGGAGGCGGTGACGAGCGGCCGGCTGGGACCCCTCGTCGCGATGAGCGCCCGCCGCAACCGGCCGGTTTCGCTGATCCAGACGCACGGCCGGGTGCACCCCGCCCTGATCACCGCCATCCACGACATCGACATCATGCTTTGGCTGGCGGGGTGCGATGTGACGTCGGTGCGGGCAATCGATCGAATCGCGGATCGGGACGACGGCGCGCACGGGCTCTGGGGGTTGATGCAGTTCGACAACGGCACGGTGGCGACGATCGAGACGTCGTGGCTGATCCCCGATTCGGCCGGCGTCGGCACCGACGACGCCTTCCGCGTGACGGGTCTCGCGGGCGGCGCTGAGGTGCAGTTCGACGTGCCGGCACTGCGGGTGTGGGAGCCCGAAGGTCCGCGCGTGCCGGACGTGAGCTACGAACCGGTCGTGCGCGGCGAGGCGGTCGGCGCGCTGCGGGACGAGCTGGCCCACTTTGCCGCCTGCGCCCTCGCGGGAACGCCCTCGCCGGTGGTCGGACCGGCAGACGGCGCCCGCGCGCTGGCCGTGGTGCTGGCATTGATCGAGTCGGCAGCGTCGGGCCGCGACGTCACCCCGTCCCCGATCCGCGATTGATCCGGGGCCGATGGTCTCGTGCGGGTTGCGCCGACTCCACCGCCGCTGATCGACGCCGGTAACCGAACGCATCTCCCGAAAGCGTCGAGCCGGTATGCTGGTATCGCGTCCGTGCCGAACGCATCATCTGTGAGCCAAGGAGACGATGACGATGGCCACGATCAAAACGCTTCGGGTATCTCCAGACAGCGAGCTGAGCCTGATGCTGCACGAAGCCTTTGCATCCGGCGAGCCAGTTACCGTCGATACCGGTAACGCGGTATATCGCGTCGAGGTTGAGGACGCTCGCACGAATCCCTCCACGGTACGGCGCCCAACTCCCGATGAGGCAGAGCGATCGCGCGCGGGCATTCGCAACTCGGCGGGATCGTGGCGGGATGTCGACGCCGATGCTTTCAAGACGTACATTCGCGAGCGTCGTCGCATCGCAAATCGTCCGCCCGTCAAGCTGTGAATGGGTACCTGATCGACACCGACTGGGTCATCGATGTTCTCCATGGCAAAGCGGCCGCCGAAGACGTTCTGCTCCGACTCGCCCCGGAGGGACTGTCGATCTCGCTTGTCTCCTACGGCGAATTGTACGAAGGAGCATTCTACGCACGAGACCCGGCCCAGGCGCATCAGGGGCTGCAATCGTTTCTTCTCGGAATCGAGGTGCTTCCCCTGACTATTGAAATCATGGAGCGTTTCGCGATCCTGCGAGGACGCCTACCGCGAAATCACCGCCAACAGGTCGGCGACATGGATTTGCTGATCGCCGCGACGGCACTTCACCATGACCTGACACTGGTGACGCGAAACGTCCGGGATTTTCGACTCGTGCCCGAGATCGCGCTTCACATCGAGGAAGCCTGAAACTCGCTCGAACCCGATCGAGAAACCTGGGCACAGGACCCAGATTTACTGATCGATGGCAGCCGGCGCCGCACCTTCCAACCGAACAACAACGCCCTCGTCGGGACCGAGGCGGAGCGCGCTGGCGACGCGGCTGCCGGCACGGCAGGGATCGGTGCCCAGCGCAACCGTCCCCTCTCCCGCCCGTTCCAGCCCGAGCGTCATGGGTTCGGCCCCGAAGTTGAGCGCGATCAGGAATCGCGTCTCGCCGTCGGTGCGGATGTACGCCAGCACGTCGCCCTCGCTCCAGACGCGCTCGTAGTCGCCCAGCGCCAGCGCAGGCTCGGCTCGCCGCAACCGCAGCAGGGACCGGTAGAGCGACAGCTTCGAGCCGGGATCGCCGCGCTGAACCGCGACGTTGCGGCAATCGGCGTCGGCGGCGATCGGCAGCCACGGCTCGCCTGTCGTGAACCCCGCGCCCGGCCCCGGCTCCCACTGCATCGGCGTCCGCTCGGGGTCGCG
>JAEVYR010000106.1 GCA_023392645.1 Chloroflexota bacterium
GCCCGGGGCTCCTCGCGTTCTTCCTTCGCGAGCATCCGCGTCAGGCACTGTTCCGCCAATAGGCGTCGATCGTCAGCTCGAACGGCGGCAAGTCTTCGACAAGAATCTGCCAAAGCGTATCGCGATCGATCGATTCGTAGCCATGTCCGATGACGTTGCGCAAGCCGATTGCCCGGTGCAAGGAGGCATGCGCCGAGTCGGAGAATGCTTCCTGGTCAAGGTGTCGAAGCTGCACCAGGTTCTCGCCGATATCGTGAAGTCGCATCAGGATTGCATCCCAGGCCATCGAGTGCGGCACCAAATCGTCCCTGATGGCAGGCCGACAGGAAGCAATGGCAGCGAGTGATTGGCGGATATGCACAAGATACGGCTGTTAACGTAGCCAGAAACTCTTCCGTGAAGATATCCGGACGAACCCGGACGGTGGTTGGTGAATCGTCCATCATGCTCATGATATCCACAGTACTCGGCCGGGTGAAGGTCTGTTGGCCGCTCCAGTCCTCGATTGCAACCATCTCGACTCGAAGCCCCATTACCGAGGCGCCCAGGAGGTCCAGCCGAAGCGCACGGATCCGAGTCGCAGCCCGACCCCAACCGCGATCGCCACGAGAATCACCATCCCGCGCGCGACGTCGAGCTCGCGCAACACCACCACCGCCAGGCTGGTGCCCAGCGCCGCGAAGGCGTAGAGCTCGCCCCGCTGGAAGATCGGGGGCGTCGTCCCCGTCATCACGTCACGGATCATCCCGCCACCGACCGCCGTGATCACCCCGAGCAGCGCCGCCGGCCACGCCGCGAAGCCGGTATCGAACGTCCGCAGTGTCCCGGCGACCGCGAACACCGAGATCGAGAATGCATCGGCGACGAGAATCGTCCGCTTCAGCGACTCCACGCGCGGCCCGAACACGGCCCCGACTCCCGTCGCCACCAGCACCGTCGGCAGGTACCGTGGCTCCACCAGCGCCAGGGGCGGTCCGGCCTGCAGCAGCACGTCGCGGATCATCCCGCCGCCGAGACCTGTCACCAGCGCCAACGCCCAAATCCCGGTAATGTCATAGCCATGCCGTCGCGCCACCAGCGTGCCAGTCAGCCCACCGATGAACACCCCGACCAGGTCGATCACATCGAACCACGTAGTCGCATCCACGCGCTGTCCCCTACCCCCGCTGTCGGTCCGATCGGCCATCGCCGCGCGCCGCCGCGATCCGGCGTAGCGCCGCCCCGTTGGCGGCCGTTCGGCGACGTCGGTTGCCGCGCGACCCTACACCGAAGAGAATAGCGCCTGACACGCCACGCCACGGACCGGCCCGAACAAGGACTCGCGATGCTCGCCACCATCCCACTCGCCGCGCTCACCGACGCCCAGCGGCGGCGCGGCATCATCGCGCTCTCGATCTCGACGTTCTTCTCGTGGGGCGGCTTCTTCCTCATCATCCCGCTGGTCGCCATCCACTACGTCGACCATCTCGGCTGGGCCGCCGGCACGGTCGGCATCGTGCTCGCCGCGCGCCAGTTCACCCAGCAGGGCCTCACCGCCGTCTTCGGCGTCCTCAGTGACCGCGTCGGCCCGAAGGTGCTCATCTGCTCCGGCATGCTGATCCGCGCGGCCGGATTCGCGGCGATGGCCCGTGCCGAACAGTTCTGGCCGGTGTTGTTCGCGGCGATTCTTGCCGGTGCCGGCGGCAGCATGTACGAGTCGCCAAATTCGGCGACCCTGGCCGCCTTTTCGACGCCGCAGAACCGCCAACGCCTCTTCTCCGCGCTGGGCGTGATCAGCGGCGTCGGCGTCACCCTCGGCACCCAGGTCGGCGCCCTGCTGCTCGGCGTCGGGTTCGCCGCCGTCAGCTACGCCGCCGCCAGCGCCTACGTCATCATCTTCTGCTTTCTCGTCGTGCTGCTGCCGAACGTCGCCATCTCCACCGGGCTCGCCGGCTCGGCCACCGGCATGCGCGTGGCGCTGGCCGATCGCGAGTTCATGCGGTACGTGCTCATCCTCTCGGGCTACTGGTTCGTGTGGGTGCAGTTTTCGCTCACCGTCTCACTGGCGGCGACCGAGATCACCGGCAGCGACAACGCCGTCGCGTGGATCTACGCCGTCAGCTCGATCATCACCGTCGGCGCCGGCTATCTGCTGCCGCGCGCGATGGAGCGCTGGCTCTCCCCGCTCGGGCTGCTGATCGCCGGCACCTCCGTCATCGCCGCCGGGCTCGGCCTGATCGGCTTCGCCGATGGCTATCCGTTGCTGCTGATCGCCGCCGGCGTCTACGCGACCGGCGCGGTGCTCGCCCGCCCCGGCGAGCAGACCGTGACCGCAAACCTCGCCTCGCCCCAGGCGCGCGGCACCTACTTCGGCGTCGCCGCGCTCTCCCTCGCCATCGGCGGTGGACTCGGCAACTTCCTCGGCGGGTCGTTCATCGACCTCGCACGCTCCCTCGACGCCCCGACCCTGCCCTGGCTGCTCTTCCTCATCATCGGCGGCGCCACCGCCGCCGCGCTCTGGCTCAACCGCGCCACCTTCGGCGTTTCCCGCGATGAAGCGCCGGCACCCGTCGCCGCGCCGAAGCCGGGAATCCTTGATCAGACGACCCTGTCC
>JAEVYR010000122.1 GCA_023392645.1 Chloroflexota bacterium
CCACAACGTAGCCCGCCCACCGAACACTTGAAAAGGGATGTCATTCCGAGCCGGCGAAGTGCCGAAGGTGCCGAAGCCGTAGGGAGGAATGGCAAGGGTTGCAGCCCTGGGCCAACCGAAGTCCGCCCATCGTCGGGGCAGCTTGCGGAATTGGCGGCAAACCCGCCCTTATTCCGGGCGGGTTTGGCATTCTCGTGGGTTTCGACCGCAGGCTACTCGCCGCGCTGCTCGACGGACAGCTCCGGCTTGTCGGACGTCTCGACCACCCGCGTCTGGCTCTGCTCGCGCAGGAACTGCTGGACGTAGAACGGGCCCAGCCCGCCCTTGCCGGTCGAGCCGCTGCCCTTCCAGCCGCAGAACGACTGGCAGCCCGGCCACGCGCCCGTCGTCGACCCGCCGCTGCGGTTGGCATAGACCACGCCGGCGACGATGTCGTCGAAGAACTGCTGGATTTCGCCGTCGTCTTCGCTGAAGACGCCAGCCGTGAGGCCGTACTCGGTGTTGTTCGCCTCCTTGAGCGCCTGATCCAGCGAATCGACCGGCGCGACCGCGACAAACGGCAGGAAGAGCTCACGCCTGAACAGGTCGTGATCGAGCGGCAACCCGTCGACTACCGTCGGCTCGACGTAGGTGCCCTTGGCGTACTCGCCGTCGGTCAGGTGCCCTCCTCCGGTCCGGATCGTGCCGCCATCCGCCTTCGCCTGATCGACGGCATCCGTGAAGCGCTTGACCGCCTTTTCGTCGATCACCGGGCCGACGAACGTCTCCTTGTTCAGCCCGTCGCCGATCACGAGATCCTTCGTCATCGCGACCAGCTTGTCCATGAACGGGTCGTAGACGTCGCGCTCGACGTAGACGCGCGAGCAGGCGGAGCACTTCTGGCCGGAGAAGCCGAACGCCGAGCGCATCACGCCCATCGCCGCCTTGTCGAGATCGGCGTGCTTCGTCACGATGGTCGGATTCTTGCCGCCCATCTCGGTGATGATCGGCTTCGGGAAGTCCCTGGCAAAGTCCTTGTAGAGTTCGAAGCCGACCTCCTTCGAACCCGTGAAGACGACGCCGTCAACGTCCTCGTGCAGCACCAGCCGATCGCCGACCTCGGCGCCGCCGCCGGTGAGGAAGTTGATCACCCCCGCCGGAACGCCCGCATCGACATAGGCTCGCGCGATTTGGTAACCCGACATCGGCGTGGCACTGGCCGGCTTGAAGACGATCGTGTTGCCGGCCACCAGCGCGCCCGACGACATGCCGGCGCAGAGCGCATGCGGGAAGTTGAACGGACCGACCACCCCCCAGACGCCGAACGGCCGCAGAATCGAGACGTTTTGCTCGCGCGGGTCGATCGTGTCCAACGGGGTGACGAAGCCGTTCGCCTCCTCGACCTGACGCGCGTACTCGAACAGCAGATCGGCGCCCTCCTCGATCTCGCCGATCGCCTCGGTGCGCGACTTGCCGGTTTCGAAGATGAGCCAGGCCGAAAGCTGGTACTTTCGCTGGCGGATGAGTTCGGCCGCCTTGCGAACGAGGTCGACCCGCTCCTGCCACGGTCGCTTGGACCAGGCCGGGAACGCCGCCTTCGCCGCCGCGACGGCCCGGTCGACATCCTCCCCGGTCGCTTTCTGGAAGTGCCCGAGCACGGTATCGGTGTTCGCCGGAGCGCGGACCTCGAAGGTATCTCGCCCGGTGATCTCCTCACCGTCGACGATCAGCGGCCAGGTCTTGCCCAGCTCGGCGCGGACCTGCTCGATCGCCTCATCGAACTTCGAATGCATCGCCGCGATCTGCTCGGGCGTCGATGTATAGGTGATTTTCTGATCGGCTTCCGCCATTTCACGCCTCCCCTAATTGAGGTCTTCGGGATCGTCGGTGTAGTTGTCGCCCGTGAACTGCGAAACCTCGATCCGGTTGCCGAACGGATCGCGGATCATGAAGCGCGGCCGGCTCACGATCGGCTCGGTTTCCATCACCTCGACGCCCTGCTCGGCCAGCTTCGCCCGCCAGGCTTCGAGATCATCGACCTGCATGCAGAAATGCTGCCCAGCCGATCGCACGTCAGCCTCCTCGGTGAAGAGGTGAAGCTCGTCGCCGGCATCGCCCATTGCGAACCAGGCGATCCGGCTGGCGTCGAGTGCCGGCGGCGTCGGGATTTGCCGCAGCCCCAGCTTGTCGCCGTAAAACGCGCGTCCCGTCTCGAGTCCGCCCGCCGGGATCGGGATGCTCACGTGTTGCACACGCAGAACCGTCGCCATTGCTGAGTCCTTTCCGGGTCATCCGCCCAAGGCGCGAAGTGCGCCGAGCGCGTCACCAATCAATCGCTTCTTCGGGATGCCGCCGAGGAGCCGCAGGATGTCGCGCTGCGCCTCCTTCTTCGGTGTGCCGTCGACCGTCAGGTAGCTCCGCGCGATTTCCGAGATCAGTTCGGGGTACTCGTTCAGCAGCCAGGGCCGCTCGTGCGCGAACTCGGTCATGTTGCGAATCTTGTACAGATCCTTGAGCACGAAGCTGTCTTCGAGCAGCTCGCGGTAGCGCGACAACCCGACCGCGGAGAAGTCTTCCGCCTCGGCGGCGTGGGCGATCGCCTGGCCGGCGAGCTTGCCCGACATCATCGCCAGATTCGCGCCCTCGCGATTGAGCGGGTTCACCAGTCCGGCCGCGTCGCCGACCAGCAGCACGCCGTCGCCGACGAGCTGCGGCAGCCGCTTGTAGCCACCCTCGGGGATGAGATGCGCGCCGTACTCCTCGATCTCTGCTCCCTGGATCAGGGGCTGGATGGCGGGGTGCGCCTTGAAGCGGTCGAGCATGTCGTTGACATTGCGACCCGTCGCGATCAGGTCAGACAGCAGGGCGCCCGTGCCGATCGAGAGCGATTCCGTGTTGGTGTAGATGAACCCGTACCCGAGCATGCCCATGGTGCTCTCGCCGAAGATCTCAAGCGCGGCCCCCTTGCCCTCGGGCAGGTTGAACCGCTCCTCGATCGTCGAGGCATCAAGGCGCAGCGTTTCCTTGGCGACGAGCGCCTGGTCCTTCGGGTCCCACTCGGTGAGCAGCCCGGCCTTTTGCCCGAGCAGCGAGTTCGCGCCGTCGGCGAGAACGACGACGTTCGCGAAGAGCTCACCCTCCTCGTCGCCCGTCGTCACGCCGACCACCTGCCCGTCCTCCCAAAGGAGATCCGTGACGGTGAACTCGGGGTAGATCTCGACGCCCTCTTCTTCCGCCTTGCCCGCGTACCACTGGTCGAACTCGCCCCGAAACGCGGAGTAGGCGTTGTAGGGTGGCTCGGCAAAGCGCATCGAGCGGTAGGCGGCGGTCATCGATGCGTCGGAGGAGAGCATCATGTAGCGCTGCTCGATGATCGGCCGCTCCAGCGGCGCCTCGTCCTCGAAGCCGGGGATCATCGCCTCGGTCGGCTGCCGATAGAGGATGCCGCCCCAAAGATTCTTGGCGCCGGGGTACTGACCGCGCTCGAGCACCACCGGCGAGAGCCCGGCGGCCGCCATTTCGCGGGCCGCGGTGACCCCGGCCGGACCGGCGCCGACCACGATTGCGTCCAACCGATCTTCCGCCATGTGATGGTGCTCCGTTTCGTCGCCGGACGATGTTGGGAATCGTCCGTGGGACTCGTTTCTGCCGGCGGTGGCCCCTACGCCTGCGCGGCCTTCAGCTCGCTGATCAGTGCCGGCACGACCTCGAACAGGTCGCCGACGATGCCGAACGACGCGACCTTGAAGATCGGCGCGTTCGGGTCGCGGTTGATCGCGACGATGTAGTCCGCGCTCTGGACGCCGACGAGATGCTGCACTGCGCCGCTGATACCGCCCGCAACGTAGAGCTTCGGCGAGACCTGCTGGCCCGTTTGCCCGATCTGGTCGGAGTGGGGCCCCCCGCCGGCGGCCGA
>JAEVYR010000187.1 GCA_023392645.1 Chloroflexota bacterium
GGTGCCCGGCACATCCGGAGAGCTGCGGGTTTCGATTGGGACACGTACCCCGCAATCCTGCGGGGGTGGGAGTGGCGCTAGGCGATACCCAGCCGGACCGCGCGCGTCGCGGCGGCCGTGCGAGAGTCGACCTCGAGCTTGGTCAGGATGTGCCCCACGTGCCACGATACGGTGCGCGGGGACATGAAGAGGGCGTTTGCGATTTCGCGGTCGGACAGCCCTTGCACCAGGAGCCGTAGTACGTCGCGCTCGCGCGGGGTGAGACCGATGTCGCCTGCCATGGGCTGCTGCGCGGCCGCGACCTCAGCCGCTTCCGCCGCGGCCGCGTCGAGCGTGAGCGACCACCTCGCGGCCCACGCGACGGCGCGGGCTCGCTCGTCCACTGACGCTTGAGCGCGAGCAATCGCGCGGTCGAGCGGTTCGCGATCCACCGGAGGCACCGGGGCGTGCAGGGCGTCGCGCGCGGCCGAGGTTACGCTCCACCATTGCAGCGCGCGCTCCGGCGCGTTCTCGGCGACCAGCCCCGCCAGGCTTTCGAGGCACTCGATCATGCCGATGCGCTCCCCGAGCTCTTGACGGATGGACAGCGCTTTGAGGTCCAGGTCGATCGCTCGGGCGACGTCGGCCTCCTGAAGCGCTACCCCCGCGAGGGCATGCAGCGCGTAGGCACAGCCGATTCGGTCTTCCGCGTCACGAAATGCGTCCAGAGCCGCGTCGAGCAGCGTTCTCGCTTCTTCCGCGCGATCCTGGCGGCGAGCGATTTCTCCGATGCGCCATTGCGAATAGGCGACGGCGATGCGGTCGTCGAGGTCTCGCTGGATCGCCAGAGCCGCCGCGTGGTGACGCCGTGCCGCGGCCAGATCGCCGGCATCGGCGGTGACCCGGCCGAGATTGTGCAGCGCAATCGCCTCGCCGCGCCGATCGCCGAGCTCTCGCTGCAGGGTGAGGCTCTGCTCGTGCAGGTCGCGGGCCGCGTCGTGATCGCCACGCTCGGCGAGAGCCAGGCCCAATCCGGTGAGGGAGGCGGCGGTGCCACGCCGGTCTCCGAGCGATCGCCGCAGCGCGAGGCTCTCCTCGAATGGCTGCCGAGCACCCTCGTGGTCGCCCAGGTCGAGGGCGAGATTGCCGAGGTAGTGGAGCGCCTTGGCGCGAACCGCCCTCGACGCGCCACCGTCGGTGGCGAGTGAGCGAGCGAGCCAGTCCCGCCCCTCGCGCAGGGCGCCATCCGAGACCCAGAATCGCCAGAGCGCGGCGGCCAGACGAAGCGCCCTCTCGCCATCTCCGGCGGCGATGCTGTATTCAAGCGCGGCCCGAATGTTGTCGCGGTCCGCGTGCAGCCGGGTAAGCAAGCGAACGCGATCCGCGCCGGACAACTCCGGCTCGACCGCCTCAGCCAGCGCCAGGCAGGCGTCGGCGTGTGCCGACCGGGTGGTTTCCGCTTCGCCCGCTCGCTCGAGCTCTCGCAGGCCGTACTCGCGGATGGTTTCGAGCATGACGAAGCGGACGTCGTCGCTGCTCGAAGCTGGCTGAAGCAGGCTCTGGCGGGCGAGCGCGGTCACGGCACCGACGGCATCAATAGTCTCGCTGGGCCCCGATGCGCAGACGGAGCCGATTGCATCAAGCGAGATGCCGCCTTCGAACACAGATAGCCGGCGAAACACTGCCTGTTCTCTCGGGGTGAGCAGGTCGTAGCTCCACGCGATCGCGTCGCGGAGGGTCTGGTGACGTGCTGGCGCGTCGCTGGGACCGCCCACGAGCAGCGCCAGGCGTGCGTCGAGACGATCGCGAAGCGCCTTCAGGGGCATGACTCCCACGCGTGCCGCCGCCAGCTCGATCGCGAGTGGCAGCCTGTCCAGCCGCGCGCAGATCTCCTCGACGATGGGTGTTGTCGTCTCGTCCAGCGCGAAACCGGGAACGACTGCGCGTGCGCGCTCGGTAAAGAGCGCGACCGCATCGCTGCCTTGTTCGCCGGACACGTCAAACGGCTTGACCGGGTAGAGCTGTTCGCCCGAGATGCCGAGGCTCGCACGCCCGGTGGCGAGCACCGTCAGCGCCGGGCAGCGAGCGAGCAGCTCTGCCAGCCACGGAGCGGAATCGACCACGCCCTCCACGTTGTCGAGCACCAGCAGCGTGCGGCGATCGCCTATCGCTTCCGCCGCAATTTCGACGGTGAGCCTCCCCGGGATCGGAGCCACGCCAAGCGCCGCCAACACGCTGTCCGGCACGAGTCGAGGGTCGCGCACGTGAGCGACCGACACGAAGGCGACGTCGACGAATGTGGTTGATGCCCGCGCGGCAAGCTCGATAGCGAGGCGCGTCTTGCCGACGCCACCGGGTCCCACGAGCGTTAGCAGCCGCAGGTGCGGGTTCGCGAGGAACGCCATCCCGGCTGCGAGATCGCCGGTGCGACCGATGAACGAGGTGAGAGGCCGCGGCAGTGCCACGGTCCGGTCGCGCTCGGAGTTGCCCGCCGGATTCACAGGCACCCGCCGCCGCACCGCTCGTGTGTGCTGGCGCCAGCGGTTGACGAGACGAGAATCACCACCGGCGCGTCGCCGTCGTTGCGGTATGCGTGCGAGGTATCGGCGTGAAACACCACGACGTCACCCGCCTCCAGGGTCACCGATGCGCCGATCGGCAGGGCCTCGCCGGCCGACGCGGTGGCAGTTGGCGTACCTTCGCGCAGGCAGCCGCCGCCGCAGCGACCCCAGGTCACCCCCTCGGCCGCGGTGTAGGTGAGCGTGCCCGCGTCGATGTACCAAATCGCGGCATCAGCGTGGGTGTGCTCGGCCACGCTCGCGCCTGGGGGGAGAATGATGCGATAGAGGGCGACGTTATCGTCGTCATCGGAGGCGCCGATCTCCGCGAGTATCTCCACCGTGGCGGTCGGTGCCGACTCCGGTGTCGCATCGGCGAGCTCCAGCCTGGTGTGGGCAAGGCTGAACCATATGGCAGCCGACAGGATGGCGACGAAAACGGCATGTGTGCGCATGGCTCCCTCCCGACTCTTGGCGCGACGGTTGTGGAACCACTATATGGACTGCTGACCTGAAGCGAAAGCCCGGCGGGGCTCGAACTGCGTGTCCCGACGCTACACGTCGCCCATCGGGTGCGGATCGGCGCCGGGGCCGTGGAGATAGCAGCGGACCCAGTGTTGCTCGTTGAGCCACTCGATCCCTGGCATCGCCTCGCGGCAGACCGGCATCACGTGCGGGCAGCGCGGCGCAAACGGGCAGCCCGATGGCGGGTCGATCAGCGAGGGGATTTCGCCGCGCACGGGCGCCTCCTGCGTGCGCAGCCCGGCGTGCGGGTTCGGCACCGCCGACAACAGGAGCTGCGTATATGGGTGCGCCGGCTCGTCGATCAGCTCCAGGCTCTCGGCCCCTTCGACCATCCGCCCGGCGTACATCACGTTGGTCTCGTCGGCGATATAGCGTGCGCTGGCGATATCGTGCGTGATGTACAGGAAGGAGATGCCGTTGTCTTCCTTGAGGCGCTCCATCAGGTTCAGCACGCCGATCCGGATCGACACGTCGAGCATGGAGACCGGCTCGTCGGCGAGCATCACCTTCGGGTCGACCGCCAGCGCCCGCGCAAAGGCGACGCGCTGCCGCTGCCCGCCCGAGAGCTGGTAGGGGTACTTGTCGGCCGTCTCCGCGCCGGGCACCAGCCCGACCGATTCCAGCAGGCTCTCCGTCTTCTCGAGCAGCTCCCGGCGCCCTTTCGCCTTCTTGTGAATCTTCAATGGGCGCTCGATCGCCTGCCGAACGACGTGCGCGGGGTTGAGCGATCCGAATGGATCCTGAAACACCATCTGGACATCGCCCCGGTAGGCGATCGACGCCCTGCGAGGCTCGTCCTTGAGGATGTCGCGTCCGTTGTAGAGGATGCGCCCTTCCGTCGGCTCGATCAGGCGGGCCAGCACGCGCGCCGTCGTGCTCTTGCCGCTACCGGATTCACCCACCAGGGCGACGATCTTCGCGCGCGGCATCGAGAACGAGACGTCCTGCAGCGCGTGAACGGCACGCTTGTCGAAGGCTCCGCCGACGGGGAAGCGCTTGGTGATGTGCTGGACATCAAGCACGATGTCGGACGATCGCTTCGCGATGGTGCTTCCGGTAGTGGCCGCCTGCGGCTCAGTGCTCATGCTCACGGATCGTCTCCTCCGCCTCGGGAGAG
>JAEVYR010000232.1 GCA_023392645.1 Chloroflexota bacterium
GCTGCTGGCGCTCGGGCTCTCCGCCCTCGCGCCGCTGACTCTGCTGTCGCTCAACCGCCTGCTCAGCCCCGCCAGCGCGCCTGCCCGAGAGACGGTGGCGACGCCGTGGTGGTCGTTCGTCGGCGCCAACCTGCTGGCGCCGCTCGCGCGGCTGCGCCTGCCGCTGGAGGACTGGCAAAGCCGGATCACCGCCGGCATCACCCTCTACTGGCTGGTACCGGTGGCGATCGTCTGGGTGTCCACCATCGTCGGCGCACGGTTCCTGCTGCGTCGCCCGGGCTCGTCGCACGACACCCGCGTGGCCGTGATGACGCTGCTGGCCCTCTTCTGGCTGCCGATGATCGCGATCGTGGTCTTCACCGTCTCGCCGAAGGTGCGCTACCTGCTGCACCTCCACCTGCTCGGCTACCCGTTCGTGGCGACCCTGATCGTGGTGACGATCTACCGCGCCGCGCGCGACCGGCACCGGGTGGGGCGCACCGCCGCCGTGCTGGCGCGGTATGCCGCTGTGGCCGCGGTCGTGCTCGCCATCGGCTCCGGCCTCACGTGGCGGCTCGCGCACCCGATCGTGCAGCCCGATTACAACGCGGCCATGGCCTATGTCGCCGAGCGTCACCACGACGGCGAGCCGGTCGTCGTCACGCTCCCGCCGGTGGCCTGGCTCAGCCTTGACCCGGAGGAGCGCGACGACCTGCGCTTCCTTGCCGGCTCCGAGGGCTGGACCCGCGCCGAACGGTACACGCGCCTGAAGCCGGATGGCGAGCTGATCGATTATTGGGTCGGCGTCGACTCGATTGTGTCGACGCCCGCGTTGAAGGCGCTGCTCGACGGCGGGCGCGACGTCTGGCTCGTCGCTGACGATGGCCGGCTGCGCGACGACTGGACCAACGAGTCCGCTATTCGCGACCTCATTCGTGAGGAGATGTACCCGGTGTACCTCGGCGATGGTGGGGCGGTCGTCTATCGTTCCAAGCCGCCGGAGGTGGATGCCGCGAGCACGCTGGATCACGTGACCGAGCCGAGCCAGGGACGTGTCTCGACACGCACCGCGTGGTGACCGAACCACCATCGAGCCATGTTTGACGTGAGGGCACATTCCCCCTCGGGTGTGGTAGGGTATCCGGGGTCCGGTCAGGAAAGTGGCGCCATCGCATCTGGCGGAAGCCCTGTCGAGTTTTGTCGATTGCCGAAGCTCGTGTCCTGACATCCCTGGATCACCGTCGTACCTCCCGTGTGCTGCGATGGTGTGGAGAAGAGAGACAACCTGATGATGGAGCAGTTCGCCCCGTGACGCGCTCCCCCCGCACGCGCCGTGGCTCGGCGCACCTTCGACCGACCTTTTTGGCTGGCGTCCTCACGCTGGCCTTTGTCGTTGCCGTCGTGCTGGCGGCGCCTCCGCGTCCCGACTGGTTCACTCCCGTGAACTCGAAGTCGTCGCCCGGCGTGGCGATGGCGGCGCAACCGGCAACCGGTCCGATGACCTCCTTCGTGCCGCAAATCCCGCCCCGGAGGGAGCTCCCCACCCCGATACCGCCGCCGCCCAGCCCGACGGCCGAGCCGGAGTTCATCAGTCACCTCGATGCCGGCGAGGGCGTGGGCGCCAACGAGCTCGGTCGCATCCCGGTGTTGATGTATCACGCGTTCGTCCATGAGGAAGCGAATACCGACGAATGGACGTTGACGTTCGACCAGTTCCGCGAGCAGCTCGACTGGCTCGTGGAAAACGACTTCACCATGGTGGGAATCGGCAGCCTGATCACCCGCGACTTCGACATCCCCGCCGGAAGAAAGCCCGTGGTGCTGACCTTCGACGACGCCTCGGGTGGGCAGTTCCGGATGCAGGCCGCGGCCGATGGCGGCGTCGAGCTCAATCCGGACACCGCGGTCGGCATTCTGGAGGAGTACAAGGAGCGGTACCCGGAATTTGGGGGTCCGGCCATGTTGGCCGTCGTGCCTACCAACTGCTTCGACTTCCCGGATGACGATCCCTCGACCTGCGAGCAGCGGCTGGAGTGGCTCGTCGAGCACGACTATGAAATTGGCAACCACACGATGACGCACCAGGATCTCTCCGACGTCTCGATCGACGTGTTCAAGGATCAGGTCTTCGGCACCGCGCAGTGGTTCAACGAGCGCCTGGGCGGGCCGAACAACCTCGCCGACGTGCTGGTGCTGCCGTTCGGCGCCTATCCCGTTCAGGACAACTTCCGGGCGTTGCTGTTCGAGGGGTTCTGGCTGGAGGGCGAGTACTTCGTGCCGTCGTTGGTGGTGGAAGTGGCGGGCGGTCCCACGCGATCGCCGTTCCATCTCGAGTGGACCACGAAGGTGCAGCGCTACAACACCGAGCCGGGCGTCTTCTGGGGCTGGGCCGACGTGATCGATTCAGGCGAGGTCGACCTCTTCGTCAGCGACGGCGACGCCAGTGTCGTCACGGTGCCCGAGGGCTGGGAGACCTCGCTCAACGAGGATCTCATCGCCGAGGACGGCCGCCGCATCGTGATCGAGTCCACCGGCGAGGCGTAGGAACCATCCTGAGCGTTCGGCACTGACCGCTGAAAAGGGGTCCCCTAGATCACCCGTTACACCGGTCCTGAAATTCCCCGGACCGTGCTCCGACGCCGACATCGCATACATCATGACCTCGCTGGCCGGTCCAGGATTTTGTGGGCCGCGCTTCAGCATATTCTCCCGTCGTGGTAGAATTCCTCCGGATCTTCAGGAGGTGCGCCGCGGCGGAATTCCGGCATGCGTGCGCTACTGACAACCGATAGCACCCGTTCGACCCAGACGTCATCTCCAGGCACTCGCCGCGCGTATTAGCGGCGGCTGGCGTGGAGGACGATGTCCGTCTATCGATGGAGTCACGCGCCCCGTGATGCGGTCAAACGATTCGCGGTTCTTCCGCGCCCTGACGCGGTTTCCGATCCGCGGCTTCGCCGGAGCCATCACGCTGGCTCTCGTCCTGGGCGCGCTTGTCGTCTCGCAGCGCGAACGAGGGGCCGGTCCCGACGACGCCTTCGAGGCGTCCACGGTCCCCAGCCTGGCAATCGTCGCGCGGACCGCCCCCGAGCCGGCCACGCCCGCCGCGCCGCGGAATCCGCCAACGCGCGCGATTGACGCATCGACGCCACCCCCGCTGACGATCGCGGACGCCGCGTCGGAGCCGGAGCAACTCGCCGTGGTGCCGGAGGACGCGTTCATCACCTACCTCGACCCCGGCGAGGGAGTGGGCGCCAACGAGCTCGGCCGCATCCCGATCCTCATGTATCACGCGTTCGTGTTCAGTGAGGAGAACACCGACGACTGGACGCTCACCTTCGATCAGTTCCGCGAGCAGCTCGACTGGCTCGTGGCGAACGACTACGTCATGGTTGGGATGAACAGCATCATCAGCCGGGACTTCGAGATCCCCGCCGGCAAGAAGCCGGTCGTGCTGACCTTCGACGATGCCTCGGGCGGCCAGTTTCGGCTGCAGCAGGCGGCGGATGGCGGCCTCGAGGTGAATCCCGACACCGCGGTCGCGATCATCGAGGAGTACAAGCAGGCGTATCCCGAGTTCGCCGGGCCGGCGTTCTTCGCCGTGCTGCCCGACCATTGCTTCTTCTTCCCGGACGACAACGATCCGTCGACGTGTGAGGAGCGCCTCCAATGGCTGGTCGACAACGGCTACGAGATCGGCAACCACACGATGGAACACATGAACCTGACCGACGCGTCGCGTGACGATTTCGAGTATCAGGTCCATGGACCCACGGAATGGTTCGGCGAGCGCATCTCCGGGCCGAACGACCTCACCGACGTGCTGGCGCTGCCGTTCGGCGCCTATCCGGCACAGGCGGACATCAGGGCGTTGCTGTTCGACGGGATGCAGGTCGGGGAGGAATTCTGGGTGCCGGCGCTGATCCTCGAGGTTGGCGCCAGCCCCGCGCGATCGCCGTTCCACGTCGAGTGGACCCCCAACCTTTCCCGCTACAACACCGAGCCGACGATATTCTGGCAGTGGGCCGAGAGCATGGACTCCGGTGAGACGGTCGTCTTCGTCAGCGACGGTGACGCCAGCACCGTGACGGTACCGGAGGGGTGGGAAGAGGCGCTCAACGAAGAGCTCATCGCCGAGGACGGTCGCCGCATCGTCGTCGAGGCGACGGGCACGCCTGCCGCGTGACGTCGCCTGCCACCGAGAGGCATTCAACCAACACGCAGGCCGGCGCATCGCCGCCACGGTTGTGTTGATGCGTCTGCGCGACGAGTCGGGGAGCGGCGATCATCGTTGGCGCGGCTGCGGCGGAAACGACGCACGGATATCGTGCTCCCTGGCGACGATCGCGCCGGTGAGCCGATCGCCGAGATGGCCGTCGAAGTTCCCGTTGAACGGGATCAGGATCAGCGAGGGAATGAAGAGGACGTAGGTCTCCATCACCATGAATCCGCGCCGGCCGATCGCGCGAAGCAGGCCGATCGG
>JAEVYR010000651.1 GCA_023392645.1 Chloroflexota bacterium
CCGGATTGACGACCGTGCCGGCGATCGTCAAGGAAGCGTCGCCACAGTCGATGCTGGAGCTGGCGCTGGTCGAGAACATCGTCCGTGCCGACCTGAACCCGCTCGAAGAGGCGGAAGCGTTCAAACAGTTGATCGAGGAATTCGGCATCTCCCAGGCCGAGCTGGCCGGCCGGGTCGGTCGCTCTCGCGTGGCCGTGTCGAACACGCTGCGGCTTCTCAACGCGCCGGAGGCGGTGAAGGATGCGCTCCTGCGCGGCCACATCACCGAAGGTCACGCGCGCGCGCTCCTGGGCCTTCCTTCCGGCGCCGACCAGGCCGAGGCACTGCGGATCGTCACCGAGGGACAGCTCAACGTGCGCCAGACCGAACAGCTCGTGCGGCGGTGGCTGAGCGCCGAGCCAAAAACGCGCGGTCCCGCCGATCGCGATCCCGACGAGCGCCGCGTCGAGGAGGAGTTCCGGCAGGCATTGGGCACGCAGGTCGCCTTCCGCCGGCGCTCCGGCGGCAACGGCGGCACGCTCACGATCCAGGTTTATTCCGAAGAGGAAATGGACGCCCTCTACCAGCGCCTCGTCGGCGACGACGGCTGGTAACCCCGCCGCGTCACGCCGGCGGATCGCACGACGTCTCGTCCTTCGTCTCGGTGCGGGTCTCCCCGGTACGGGCGTCGATCCGAACGACGATATCGTTCACGCTCTGCTCGCGACCGTCGAAATAGACGATGACCCAGGCCGGCGACTCCCGGTCGGTCGTGTCCAGCACGATCTGCACCTGACGCCGGGTGTCCTCGCAGCCACGGCGATATTCGATGCCAACCACCTGTTCGGCGATCGTGAACGCCTGCTCCGCCGAAATCGGCAGGCCCGCCAGCAGATCGTCGACGCCCTCCGGAGGCTTGACCGTCGAGGTCATTTCGCTTTCGTGATAGATGAGGCCCGATTGGCGACCAACCGCGAGGGTCAGCCGCGGCCATGCGTCACCCGACTTCGGCCCGGCGAAGGTGAACAGGTAGTACCCCGCGCTGGCCGTGGTGGCGGATGGGGTGGCAATCGGCGCGTCGCGCGGATACTCTGCCTGCATCGATACGAGAATCAGCTCGGGATCATCCCGCCACTCCGCCGCCCAATCCGCGGCGAGATCGTAGGCGTCCACCAGCGGCACCGGGCGCGGAATCTCGCTCGACACGACCGGGCGCTCCTCGATCGGCGCGATGACATCTCCCGGTGGTGCGCCGAGACGCATGACCACGATGATGGAGATCACAACGGCGACGAGGAAGAACGCCGCCACCGCCAGCCGCTCCCTCGATCGCATGCCCGTGTCCGGTTGCATCGCCCCCATCGCCCGCCGATCCACTGCATCGCACCCTTTCGCCGGCCACAGTGTCGCAGAGGGCACGAGCGGAGCGCCAATCGCGATCCGGAACGCCGCGCCGTCCATCGTATAATCGACCGGAACCGCAACAGTGCGCAGTTCCCCAACCCACATCGAAGGAGACAGGTGAGCATGGCCTCACGCGACGAACTGCAACGTACCCTGGATGAGATCGGCGCGCACGTCGACGAGCTCGGGAGGCGTCTTTGACCTCGCCAACGACGAGCGAGAAGTCGCCGACCTCGAGCGGCGCAGCGCCGCGGAAGGGTACTGGGACGACCCCGATCGGGCCCAGCAGGAAATGCGCCGCCTCGGCGAGCTGAAGGCGCGGCTGACGACCTGGAACGAGATTCGCGACTCCGCCACCGACCTCCGCGAGATGGTCGACATGGCCGATGGCGATGACGGGCTGCTCGACGAGATCACGACCGAGCGAGACGCGCTCATGACGCGCGTTGACGAGCTCGAGCTCCAGCTTGCGCTGAGCGGCCCCTACGACGCCAACAACGCGCTGCTCATCATCCACTCCGGCGAGGGCGGCGTCGACGCGCAGGACTTCGCCGAGATGCTCAGCCGCATGTACCTGCGGTGGGCCGACCGGCACGATGTCAAGGGCGAGCTGCTCGACACGACCGAGGGCGAGGAAGCCGGCATCAAGACGGCCACGATCGAGATCAGGGGATCGAACGCCTACGGCCTCCTCAAGGGCGAGGGTGGCTCGCACCGGCTCGTGCGGCTTTCCCCGTTCGATTCGGCGCACCGGCGGCACACCGCTTTCGCGCTGGTCGAGGTCATCCCCGTGATCGAAAGCGACACCGACGTCGCGCTCAACGCGGACGACGTGCGCGTCGATACCTTCCGGTCGTCCGGCGCCGGCGGGCAGCACGTCAACAAGACCGATTCGGCGGTGCGGCTCACCCACATCCCGACGGGGATCGTGGTGTCGTGCCAGAACGAGCGGAGCCAGCAGCAGAACCGGGAATCGGCGTTCAAAATCCTCCGCGCTCGCCTGCTGGAGCGAAAGCTGGAGGCCGAGGCGGAAGAGCGGTCGCGGCTCAAGGGCAACCTCACGGCCGCGGGGTTCGGCAGCCGCATCCGGTCGTACGTGCTGCACCCGTACACGCAGGTGACCGATCATCGCACCGGCACCAGCATCGGCGACGCGCAGTCGGTGCTCGATGGCGAGATCGACCCGCTGATCGATGCCTACCTGCAGACACAGATCAGCCCGGAGGATGTGCCAGCCTCGGCGTAGGAGCCAGCGGACGGCGCTGCACGGCCACCATGAATGCCGAGGGAGGGGTGCTAGACTTCTCCCGAGGCAGGAACCCTCGCGGCCAGGGCGCCTCGCGCCGGAACCGCACGCCGCCGCACCAGGAGAACCGCATGGCCGTTGAGTCTCGCCAGCACCGGGCGCGCATACTCGATCCCGCCGCGATCGAGCGCAAGCTCTCGCTCAACACCTACAACGTCGATTCCGATCGGGCGCACATCCGCATCATCGACCACCAGGTGTGCCTGTCGTGCGTGCGGCAGCAATGCATCAATTGCTGTCCGGCCACCTGCTATGCCCCGCAGGATGACGGCACGGTGCTCTTCTCCTACGAGGGATGCGTCGAGTGCGGCACCTGCCGCATCGTCTGCAACGAATTCGACAACATCGAGTGGACCTACCCGCGGGGCGGCTTCGGCATTCAGTATCGTCTCGGGTAGGCATCGATCGGAAGGCGCGGAATGTACTGGGCGAAACGACATGTGCTCGTCTGCACATCGCAGCATTGCAACCAGAAGGGCGCGATGGATGTGCTCGGCCGGCTCCGGCTCGAGGTGATTCGTCGCAAGCTCGATCACGAGATCTTCGTCAACAACTGCGGCACCATCGACCTGTGTGACACCGGCCCGAACATGGTGATTTACCCCGACAACATCATCTACGGCGGCGTGACCGCGAAGGATATCCCCGACATCGTCGACTACCTCGCCGGTGGCCCGATTGTCGAGCGGCTGCATCTCGTGCCCGGCAAGCGGTTCGAGGGCAAGCGGCGGGATTTTTACGCCGAGATCGTCGAAACCGGCATCGAGTCGGAGGACGGCGTCGCCGAAATCGCGGCCCGTCACGACATCGACGAGGTCATGCTGGCCGAGCAGTTCCGGCGCGGGTTCATGGCGCGCAAGCCGGTCGAGGGCCAGCCGGATACCACCCGCGTGCACCCGACATCGAAGGCACTCACCCGCTACGGCCTGCTGGACAAGGCGCCCTAGGCAGCGCCGGGGACCGAGGAGCCGATCTGTGTCGTCCGAACCGCCGACATCCGAACCTGGGCAAGAGTCACCTCGGCAGGTCCGGTGGCACGAGACCGTCCGACAGGAAGTCAGGCACCCGTCGCGCTCGACGATGATCCGGGTCGCGCTGGCGATCCTGATGATCGTCGTGACCGTCTTCACCAACCGCCAGTT
>JAEVYR010000346.1 GCA_023392645.1 Chloroflexota bacterium
CTTCACGCCCACCGTCAAGCAGGTGCTCTCCGGCATGCGCTGCACGCTCGAGCGAATCGAGAGCGATCGCGACGACGACGGGCGCGCCGAGCGCGCGGGGGCCGTGGTGAAGATGAACGGTCAGGGCGGCGGCGGACCGGCGGGCTACAGCTTCAGCACCATGGCCGACAACGAGCGACCGCTCGAAAACGGCGAGATCTATACGCTCGACGAGAATCCGAACAACATCAACGCCGGCCGCGCCCACGGGATGATCGCCGGCCTGATCGACGGGGGCGAAAACACCCTCTACGACATCCTCGCCGGGGCGGAGCGGCCCGATCCCGACTGGCCCGAGGCCGCCGCCGCCGGGCAGGCGCGCTTCCTCGCCGGTCTGGACGCGCTCCATGCCGCCGGCAAGCTGCACGATTTCGAAGCCAGCAAGCGCGAATTCATCGGCGAGCACGGCGCCACGCCGCTGTTGCTGGTGCAGGGGCCGCCCGGCACCGGCAAGAGCTACTCGACCGCCTTCGCCATCCTCGCTCGCATCCAGGGCGCGATGGCCGCCAACCGCGACTTCCGCGTCCTGCTGAGCTGCAAGACCCACGCGGCCACCGATGTGTTGCTGCAGAACGTCGCCGAGGCGCAGGCCGAGCTGGCGCGACGCTGGACCACGCACTCGCAGATCATGCGCGAGTTTTTCGACGAGCGCCTGCTGCACCTGCCGCTCTACCGGTTGCGACCGAAGGGCGATGTCCCCGCCGGGGTGACGCCGCTGCCGAGCGACAAGGCGCGATCGGCCGGACAACCGAAAGCGGTCGCGCGGCTGCAAGGTCAGCGCTGGCTGGTCGCGGCCGGCACGCCCGGCAGCGTCTACGGCCTGATCACCGACGAGTGGAGATCGAAGGATCTCTTCGGGCACCACCTCGCCGACTGCCTCGTGCTCGACGAGGCCTCGCAGCTGAGCCTGCCCGAGGCGATCATGGCGGCGCTGCCGCGGGCGCCGGCCGGCGGCGTCATCGTCGTCGGCGACCATCGCCAGATGCCGCCGATCGTCCAGCACGACTGGGCGAGGGAGCCGCGCCGCTCCTTCCGCCAGTTCCGCACCTACGAGTCGCTCTTCCTCGCGCTGATGGCGCTGGAGCCCCCGATCATCCGCTTCGCCGAGAGCTTCCGGCTGCACGCCGACATGGCGGAGTTCCTGTGCCGCGAGATCTACATCAACGACGGCATCGCCTACCACTCGAACCGTCAAGATGTACTTGCAGATATTCCGATTTCGGATGACTTCATCGCCGCCGTGCTTGCGCCTGAGCACCCGCTGACCGTGGTCGTCCACGACGAGACCAGCAGCCAGGTCCGCAACGACTTCGAACGCCGCCTGATGGCGCCGGTGCTGACGACACTGGCGGACTCCCGCGCGTTCAACCTCGACGCGCGAGATGGTCTCGGCGTGGTGGTGCCGCACCGTGCCCAGCGCGCCTCGCTTCAGGAGGAGCTGGCGCGACTGATGGGTCCGACCAGCGATCTCGACGAGGCAGTGGTGACGGCGGTCGATACCGTCGAGCGCTTCCAGGGCGGCGAGCGCACCGCGATCCTGATCGGCGCGACCGAGAGCGATCGCGACTACGTGCGCGCCAACGGCGAGTTCCTGCTCGACCCGCGCCGGCTGACGGTGGCGATAAGCCGGGCGAAGCGGAAGCTGGTGCTGGTGGCGTCGCGGTCGGTCTTCGAGGTCTTCAGCGCCGACGAAGAGACCTTCGCGAACGCCCAGCTCTGGAAGAACCTGCTGCGCCACACCTGCACCGAGCGCGTCTGGTCCGGCCAGCGCCACGGCCACACCGTCACCGTCTGGGGCAACCGCTCGACGGCCGCATCCTCGCCGCCCCGGTAGGGTCGCTCTCAGGGGCCCGTAGACTCCCGCTCCGGGACACGTAGACTCGCGCCCAGGTGCGCGAGTTCGTCACAGGATCCAACGTCCGCGAGCCGCAGCCAGCAACACCTGTCATTTCGAGCCGCGGCCCAGCCGCGACGTCAAGAAATCTCCTGCGCTATGGGCGTCAGGTTTCGATTCCTGGAGAGCACCGCGGCAGAGATTTCTCCGCTCCGCACCCTGCGGGTGCTCCGGTCGAAATGACAGCGATGATTGGTGACTGGTATCGAATGCTGGCATCAATTTCGGACCCGCGCCTGGGCGCGAGTCTACGGGCACCTCGGCCCCGGTCTACGCCGCATCGCCTTCAACCCTCGACCGTAGCGAGCCGGCAATCAGCATCGACGTCCGTTCCGTGACGCCACAACCTGTGCGAAGATCAGCGACCGGCTTCTCAACGGAACTGGTCGCTTTGCCTTGCCTCAGGAGTGCACGATGCGGATTGCGATTGGCGAGTTTGCCCACGAGACGAACACCTTCTGCCCGGGCCTGACCGAGATCGGCGACTTCAAGCTCCGCAACTGGAGCCTCGGGGACGACATCATTCCGCGACACCGGGGCGTGCGGAACGACATCGGCGGCATGATCGACGCCGCGGCGCGCCTGGGGAGCATCGAGCTGGTGCCCCTGCTGGCGACCTCCACCCAGCCATCGGCGACGGTGTCGCGGGCCGCCTACGAGGAGATTCGGGACACCATGTTCGCCCAAATCCAGGCGGCGGGTGAGCTGGATGCGATCTGCCTGGCGCTGCACGGCGCGGGCTCAGCCGAACACGCCGAGGACATGGAAGGCGCGTTCCTCACCGACCTGCGCGAGCTGGTGGGGCCGGACATTCCGGTGGTGCTCTCGCTGGATCTGCACGGCAACACCACCGAGGCGATGCTGCGCCACTGTAACGCGATGTTCTATTGCCACGAGTACCCGCACATCGACACGTATGACGCCGGGGTGAAGAACCTGGAAACGGCGGTCAAGATCGTCAACGGCGAGGTGAAGCCGCTCAAGCACCTGATCAGGCTGCCGCTCACCATCCCGCCATCCACCACCTTCGAGGGTCCGGCGAGGGTCATCAACGAGCGCTGCGACCGATGGTCGGCCGAGCCGGGCGTGCTGGATTGCAGCTTCACCCACGGCTTCCCGCACACCGACGTCTCCGTGATCTGCACCTCGGTGCTGGTGCACACCGACAACGACGCCGATCTGGCGAAGCGCGTGGCCGAGGACGTGGCCGGGCTGATCCTGGCGACGCTGGAGGACTTCCGGCAATCGCTGCCGGGGGCCGATGAGGCGATCGCCCAGGCGCTGGCGGCCACCGAGCTGCCGGTGATCGTGGCAGAGGTCTCCGACAACCCGGGCGGCGGCGCGCCGGGCAGCGGCACGCACCTGCTGCGGGCGCTGCTGGCGGCCAACGAGCCGAAGACCTGCTTCGGGTTCGTGTGGGATCCGGAGACGGCGAGGCAGGCGCACGAGGCGGGCGAGGGCGCGACGATTTCGGTGAAGCTGGGCGGGTTCACCGACGACCTCCACGGCGCGCCGATCGAGGCCGATGCCTGTGTGAAGGCGCTCAGCGACGGGCAGTTCACCCTGCGCAACCCGATGGGAGCTGGGCGGCTGGTGAACCTGGGACCGATGGCGCGGCTGGTGATCGGCAATGTGGACGTGCTGGTGAGCAGTCGCCGCGAGCAGACGCTGGACGAAGGCTCCTTCGCCCTGCATGGCATCGATGTGCGAGAGATGCGGGTGGTGGGCATCAAGTCGCAGCAGCATTTCCGGGGCGGGTTCAGCGACATCGCCGGCACCATCATCCGCACCGATACGCCGGGGTACACGACGTCCAACCTGTCGGATCTGCCATACGAGCGGATCCAGCGCCCGATCTGGCCGCTCGATCCGCTGCCGGAGGGGTATCGCGAGGTGGTGACGGTCGGAGCCCTATAGGCTGGGTGCCCGTCGGCTCGCACCCAGGTGTCCGTGGGCTCGCTGGCAGGTGTCCGTCGACTCGCTGGCAGGTGCCGTAGACTCGCACCCAGGTGTCCGTAGACTCGCGCCCAGGTGCGCGAGTTCGCCGCGGGACCCAACGTCCGCGAGCCCGAACCAGGAAAAGCTGTCAATCCGAGCGCATCGGCGCAGCCGCGAGCCTGCCCTGAGCGAGGGCTGGAAG
>JAEVYR010000375.1 GCA_023392645.1 Chloroflexota bacterium
ACATAGTCGCGCAGCTCCGCGCCGAATTCCTTGTTGACGTTCGCGCGCGACTTCAGCGTCACGAACGCAAAGATCGCCTCGCCGGTCAGCTCATCCGGGAAGCCGACCACCGCCGCCTCGGCGACGAGGTCGTGCGACACCAGCGCGCTTTCGATCTCGGTCGTGCTGAGCCGGTGGCCCGAGACGTTCATCACGTCGTCGACGCGGCCCATCAGCCAGTAGTAGCCGTCCTCATCGCGCTTGGCGCCATCGCTGGGATAGTAGGTGCCGGGGTATTGGCTCCAGTAGGTGTCCTTGTAGCGCTCGTCGTCACCGTAGACCGTGCGGAGCATGGCGGGCCACGGCTTCCGGATCACCAGGTATCCGCCCTCACCCAGCGGCACCGAGTTGCCCTGGTCGTCAACCACGTCGGCGTCGATGCCCGGCAGGGCAAAGGTGGCCGAGCCCGGCTTGGTGGTGGTGATGCCCGGCAGCGGCGAGATCATGATCATGCCGGTTTCGGTCTGCCACCAGGTGTCGACAATTGGCGTCTGCTCGCGGCCGATGTTGCGGTGGTACCACATCCAGGCCTCGGGGTTGATCGGCTCTCCCACCGTGCCAAGCAGCCGCAGCGAGCTGAGGTCGTGTCCGGCGGTGTGCTGGTGCCCTTCCTTCATGTGGGCGCGGATGGCGGTCGGCGCGGTGTAGAGCACCGTCACCTTGTAGCGCTCGATCATCTCCCACCAGCGATCGGGCTCGGGGTAGAACGGCGTGCCCTCGTACATCACACTGGTGGTGCCGTTGGCGAGCGGGCCATAGACGATGTAGCTGTGGCCGGTCACCCAGCCGATATCGGCCGCGCACCAGTAGATATCGGTTTCCGGCTTGATGTCGAACACCGCCTTGTGGGTCCAGCTCGTGCCGAGCAGGTAACCGGCGGTGGTGTGCACCACACCCTTCGGCTTCGCGGTCGTGCCGGAGGTGTAGAGGATATAGAGCGTGTCCTCGCTCTCCATCTGCTCCGGCTCGCAGGTGGCGTCCTGCTTGTCGACGACGGCGCTCCACCAGATGGCGCGCCCCTCGGTCATCGCGGTGTCCTGCTTGGGCCGCTTCGCGACGAGCACGTGCTCGACCGACGAGGTTTCCTCGAGCGCCACATCGACGGCCGGCTTGAGGGCCGCCGGGGCACCGCGGCGGAACCCGCCGTCGGCGGTGATGACCAACTTCGCCTGCGCGTCGTTGATGCGGTCACGCAGCGCGTCGGACGAGAACCCGCCGAACACGACCGAGTGCGGCGCGCCGATCCGGGCACAGGCCAGCATCGCGATCGGCAGCTCGAGGATCATCGGCATGTAGATGGCGACGCGGTCGCCCCGCTCCACGCCGAGCTCCTTGAGCGCGTTGGCGGTTTTGCAGACCTCCGCCAGCAGCTCCTTGTAGGTGATCGCCACCTGGTCGCCCGGCTCGCCCTCCCAGTAGTAGGCGATGCGATCGCCGTTCCCCGCCTCGACATGGCGATCGAGGCAGTTGTAGGAGACGTTGAGCTTGCCCCCATCGAACCACCTCGCGAAGGGCGGGTTGCTCCAGTCGAGCACGGTGTCCCATTTCTGGTACCAGTCCAGCGACTCCGCCTGCTCGGCCCAGAACGCCTCGAGATCGTCCGCGGCGCGCTCGTAAATGGCGGGATCCGCGTAGTTTGCCTGGGCGCGAAACTCATCGGACGGCGGGAAGGTGCGGTCTTCGCTGAAGAGCGTATCAATCGCGGCGACACGCGACGTCTGATCGGACATGACAAGAACCTCCAAAAACACCTGAACGTTGCGACGGCTGCTGGTCGCGCGAAATCACCCCGGCGCGTGGCGCCGCGGTCAGGATACCGGCAATCGGCGTCGCGCCGGAGCCAGCGAGAAGCAGCCTCGCGGGGCGACGTGTTCCCCAGCACGATACCAGAGTCCTCCGATCCCGCAAGAATGACCAGTATGCCGGATCAGCCCCCACCCCGGTGCACTACACTCTCTGGAGTCGCTCGTGACGGAGGCCGGGAATTACCCGCCCTCCCACGCCGGGATCAACCGGGAGGTATCACCGTCCATGACCAATGTCCACATGATCGTCGGTTCGCTGGTCGTGCTCGCCTTCATCGTCTCGCTGGTGCTCAACCTGCGCACGGCGACGGGCAAGCCGACCCTCTCCTTCCAGCGGCCGCTCTCGATGGCTGCCGCCGGACTCTTCCTGATCCAGATCCTGCTTGGCTTTTCGCTGCTCGGCGAGGGCAAGGATATCCCCGCCGCGCACTTCCTGCTCGCGCTTCTCGCCATTTTTCCCATCGGCGCCGAGCACATGCTCACCGGACGCGAGACTGACTCGCGCCGCGCCGGCCGCGTCGCCGCCATCGCCAATGCCGTCACGCTGGTACTCGTGCTGATCGCCTACATCATCGGCGAGACGAACGGCTCGTAAGCCGCAGCGCATGACACCGGCCAGCACCGCTCAACAACCCGATGTCCTCATCATCGGCGGCGGCATAGCCGGCGCC
>JAEVYR010000387.1 GCA_023392645.1 Chloroflexota bacterium
ATCCAGGGTAGCCAGCCGTCGATGGTGTCGCGGGTCGAATCGCCCAGCCAGGCCACGTAGACGTAGGTCGCCAGCACAGTCAGGATCAGCAGCAGCGCGAGCACGCCGAGCAGGAACCCGCGCGGGCCTTGCGGTTCTCGCGCGAAGAGCATGGGTGGAGGCGCGGCGATCGGTTCATCGCGCACGGATGTCGGCAGGGCCCCGGTTTGGCCAGGATCGTCGTCCATCGCGCCGGGGCGTGCCCACGGGGAGGTCATGGGTGGCGTGACGGTGCTCGTGACCGGCTGGAAGGTGCTCGTCGCCTGGCTGTCGGAGAGTTCGACATCGATCACATCGTCCGACGGCGCATCGACGTTCAGCGAATGCCCGCAGCGCGAGCAGAACGCCGCGTCAGGGATGTTCTCATGGCCGCATTCCGGGCAGATCGGCCGTGGGGCCGCCGGCGCGCCGGCAACGGTTGTATCTGGATCACGCGCCACCGGACATAAACTCCGGATCTACCGCGAAGGCGTCGGACACACCGAGGCGTTCCATCACCACGGTGCTGATCGCGTCGGTCATCGACAGGCGGGTGCCCGGCGAGGTGCTGGTCATCTGCGCGATCGCTCGCTTCACATCCTGCTCGTCGGCATGAAAGACCGGCAGGCGCTGGGCGCGGAGCCACTGGCGGGCGATGTCGGACCCGAACGCGAGCTCGAGCAGTTGCGTCGTCTCGGCGACGACGTAGTCGGTCGTGAAAAGATGATAGCCTGCGTCGATCAGCTCGTGGTAGGCGGCGATCGCCTGGTCGTGCGTGGGGTCGCTCCGGTTGACCATCGCCACGATGGCGGACGAGTCGACAAACGCGATGGGTGGTTGGTCGGCGCCGACGGGATCGGACATATGATGCTCCTGGCCAGGCTAGTCGCGCGGGGTGCGGATGGCGGCGGTGCGCAGGAAGACGCGCTTGCCTTTCGAGATGTCGACGCCGCCGCTCTCGACCATGCCGATGATGCTGTCCAGCGGCCGCAGCGTCCGTGCCGGCCCGATGCGATCGACGAAGGTCTGCTTCGAGCGGGCGGCGTCGAGGAACTGTTGCAGCGCCTCGCGTTCGATGAACCACTGCCCGCCGAGCCGCTGGCCGGTCAGCCGGTTCTCGCGAAGATAGCGGCGCACCTGCTCGGTCGAGCGTTCGAGCAGGCGCGCCGCCTGGGCAACAGTCAGCAGGTTCCGGTCTTGCTCCACAGCGCGATCTCTCCCTCGCCACCCCCGGCGCGGGTTGGCAGGCGGGGGGCTGCATGGTACGTGTTGTTGTCAACAACATGGTAGTGAACCTCGGCATCCTCGACAAGGGAGGGTCCGGGAAGGAGGAATGACATGGCAACGGATTGCACCTCGCAGGAACCGGGTACGGCGCGGGAAATCGCCGATGGGATTTTCGCCATCGACACCGGCTTTCGGGGCACGTCCGGCGCCGTCGCCGCCTTTCTCGTCGTCGGACCGGACGGACTGGGGCTGATCGAAACCGGTCCGACCACCGTGCAGGCGAACCTCCTCGCCGGGATACGCGATGCCGGACACGATATCCGCGACGTGCACGATGTGCTCGTGACTCATATCCACCTCGATCACGCCGGCGGGCTCGGCGCGCTGATGCGCGACCAGCCACAGGTGCGTGCCTGGGTCCACCCCGTCGGGCTGCCGCACATGCTGCGTCCCGAGAAACTCATCGCCAGCGCGACGCGCATTTATGGCGACCAGATGGATGTGCTCTGGGGACCGTTCCTGCCGCTGCCGGAGGACCGCGTGCAGCCGACGGAGGAAGGGACGGCGATCTCGCTCGGGGGGCGCCCCATCGTGCCGTGGGACACGCCAGGACATGCCTCGCACCACGTCTCGCTGCTCGACGAGCGCACCGGCACGCTGTTCACCGGCGACGTCGCCGGGGTGAGGATGCAGGGTACGTCGTTACCGGTGCCGCCGTTGCCGCCGCCCGACATCGACATCGCGGCATGGAAGCGCAGCATCGCTCGCATGCGCCACCTGGCGCCGGACCGGTTGGCGCTGACGCATTTTTCGGTCTATGACGATGTCGAACAGCATCTGGTGGCGCTGGAACGCGGCCTCGACGAGACGATGGAGATCGGCCGGGCCGTGCTGGTGCCTGGCGGGACCGATGACGAGCTGACGGCGCGGCTGGAAGCGTGGCAGCGCGACGCGCTTGGCCAGGACGCCGAGCGCGTCGGCAGCGCACTGGACGCGGCGAATCCGCTCTACATGAGCGCGATGGGCATCCACCGCGTCTTGCGCAAGGCCGGCGAGATCGAGTCGTAATTGGCTGGATGGCAACGCCCACGCCGCATCTGTGCCGTGCGGACCGTCGGTGTGTCGCAGGGAACGGCGTTTATCGTCGAGAACAACAAACGATGTCGTTCCGAGCCGCCGCGCGGCGGTGTCCCGAGGCATCTCCCGGTTGTTCCACCCGCGATGTGACAACAACCGGTCCGTGGCGTGTTCGGTGAGGTCGGCCAACGTCGCTGAGGCCATCGGCGACGCTCCGCACCGAATTGCCTCGGGGTTTCAGCCCGGTCAGTCCGCGGGATTCTTCCGCCCCTCGGCATTGACGCGCCTCGTTGGGCGTCAGGACGGCGTCGCTGGTTGGTGGCGGGAATCGTTCTCCCTCAGCCTCGACGAGCCCGCCCCTCCGAGGGGCGGGCCCGCCGGTGGCCGAGCAGGCCCGCCTTGGGGTCCGCTCGCTCGGTTTGGCGTCAGGCGGATTCCTCGCCCGACAACATCTGCGGCGTGGCGACCGGTGGCAGTCCGATCGGCTCCAGCCGCATCAGCAGCAGCGGGCTATCGTCGGCCGCAACCCGCGTCGGTTGGGTCTTGCCACAGCCGAGGCACTCGTGCAGGATCATCTGCTCGCCATTGCGCCGCTCGATGAGCCCTCGGGGCCGCATCAGCGAGTGACACTCACTGCGGCGGTCGCCGGGTTGCTTCCGGTCGACGTGGAGCGAGTACAGGCAGTTCGGGCAGTGGTTCCGATGACGGCCACCGCTCGCCGGCGCGCCGATGAACTGCCGGCACTTCCGGCATCGGAACGCCTGGTCGGCTTCTGTGCGCGGCGGACGTCGCGTCGGTTGTTGCCTGGGCGCTGTGCGAGTCTTCGATCGTCGGTGCCGGCGCTCGTGGCGATCAATGTAGGCGAGGTCGTCGGCGGTCAGGTCGTCACGGTCGTTGGTCGTGATATGGCGGTGCGAAGCCAATGGTGCATCCTCTCGCGCTCACGGGATCGGGCGCGTGCTGTGAAGCGAAGGTCGGGATGGGATGCCCGCGACGCAAACGCGGTCGCGGCGGCTCGCACAATGGCTTGGAAATGTGTCACGGTTCACCTCAGGTCGGTGGCGCTCGCGGCTATCGGCGAGCGGCATGGAAACGGGCACGACGAGATCAGGGTGCGCTGGTGCGTCCCTGTCCGCGGGGAGCCGTGCCGGCTCGCGTGCCTGAGGTGTCTGCCGGGTGGCCGTGCGACGCGGCCGCGTGTCAGCGGCGGTCGATCAGCCGAAGGGGAAGGAAGCGATCAGGCAACGTGAACCAGGACGGCCCGCCGGGCAAGTCCAACAGTGGTTCCGATGGTGCTCTGATACATCGACGCCTCCTCACGTTGCGCGGGAACCTGATGTTTCCGCCTCAAACATCCTACCGGGCGAAGGCGGGAATCGCAAGAGGGAATTTCGGATGATCGATGTGGTGCTGCTGGGCACGGGCGCGATGGTGCCGCTGCCGGATCGATGGCTTTCGAGCGCGCTCGTGCGCGTCGACAGCAGCCTGGTGCTGCTCGATTGCGGCGAGGGCACCCAGATCGCGATGCGCGAGCGCCATTGGGGCTTTCGCCGGCTGGACGCGATCTGCCTCAGCCATCTCCATGCCGATCACGTCGCCGGTATCCCCGGTCTCCTGCACACCATCGCCAACGCGGGCAAGACCTCGCCGCTCGCGATCTACGGCCCCGCCGGCACGATTCGCGTGATCGAGGGGTTGCGCACCATCGCGCCGGTGCTGCCGTTCGACCTGGTGATTCACGAGCTGGACGACGGCGATACGGTCGCGGGACCCGCCGACCTCGAGATTCGGGTCGCGGCCGGCGAGCATCGCGTGCCGGTGCTCGGCTACCGGCTAAAACGGTCGCGATCGCGGCGGTTCGATCCCGATCGTGCGCGGGCGCTCGGCGTGCCGGTGGATCGGTGGTCGGTGCTCCAGCGCGGCGATTCGGTGCCAGTCGGGGGCCGCCTGGTTGAGCCCCACGAGGTGCTGGGCGAGGCGCGCGCTGGCGTCGCGCTGGGGTTCGTGACCGACACCCGCGCCACCTCGGCGCTCGTCGACCTCGTTCGTGGCGTCGACCTGCTCATCAGCGAGGGCACGTATGGCGACGACGCAGCCGCCGAGGGCGCGGCGAAATGGGGGCACATGACGTACCGACAGGCCGCGACGCTGGCGCGCGACGCGGAGATCGGGCATCTTTGGCTGACGCATTTCAGCGCCGGCATGCGCGATCCGGAAGCGTGGCGGCACAATGCGGCCGAGGTTTTCCCGGACCTGACGATCGGCCACGCCGGGCTGGCGGCGACGCTCGCGTTCGAGACCGGCTACCATCCCTCGGCCGACCTTCCCCGCGAAGACGACGAGGGCGTCCCGGGCTGAGCGCGAGTGCGGGAGGCCGCCACGATTTCCAGCAGACGGGCGAAATTGCCCGCGGTTGCGGTGCGCGGGCGGAGCCTCGACAGGGGCGCTTTCGGCAAAACCTGGCGGTCATAGCTTGACGGTCATGCGCGACACGGGTATCTTCCGGCGACTGTCCACAGGTTTCGCCGGCCCGAGGCGGCCGAAGAGGAGACACCCGAGAACGATGTTCGATCCCGAAATCCGCAGCGGCACTTTGCTCGATCGCGAGGCTGCCGCCGCCATCCTTCGTTTCATTCGCCCGCGACCCGAGGAGCTGAGCTGGCAGGCGATTCCCTGGCAGACCTCGATTCCGGACGCACTGGAGCTCGCCGCGCGCGATCGCAAGCCCGTGCTGCTGTGGGCGATGAACGGCAATCCGCTCGGGCTTACCTGAAACAACGGCGTGACCGGCCGTGTGTCGGTGTTCAGCGATCCCGCGGTGATCCGCGCCATCACCGATCAGTTCGTGCCCGTGGCGGATGACGTCACGAAACTCCAGTACGCCGATGACGAGATCGGCAGATTCTTCCGCGCCGTGGCGGTGCAGGGCCATATGAAGGGGCGCTCGCGTCCGGAAAACAGCCACCAGGGCATCTACGCCTTCGCCGCCGACGGCGCCCATCTCGCCAGCGGCAACCCGCTTCAGGCCGACAAGACGCTGGCACTGGTGCGCGACGCGCTGGCTCGCTGGGCGGAGATCATGGGTGATGAGCACGCGCCTTCACGAGGTCTCGCCGCATCCACCGGTGATGAGGCGTACCCGACCGGCGGAGCGGTGCTCCGCATGGTCGCGCGCGACCTGCCTCGACCCAACGGCGTGCCGCCGGAGGTCGCCCGATTCGCGACCCAGTGGAATTTCGATCACGTCTGGTTGCGGCCGGAGGACGTGCGAGCGCTCGTGCCCGAGCCGATCGAGATGGGTTCCGAGCGGCAGGCACCTCGACACCTGATGGAGCGCATCGCGCGATTCCACGTTCGGGATGTCGTGCGCGGCGAGCCGTGGATCTGGGGTCCGGACGCGGTTGAACGTGCGGCGCTGACATCGCGCGTGACGGGCAGCGCCGATGGCCGCGCGACGCTGGCGCTCGAGGGCGCGGTGGTGCTGCGAGATCGCGTCGCCTTTCGCGATGCCCATGAGGAGGTCGACTGGGCGTTCGATAACGTCCTCGACGCGACGATGACCGGCGAGGCGGTGTGGAACATCGCCGAGAGGCGGTTCGAGCGCTTCGATCTGCTTGTCGCCGGGCAGCGAGAGGGCGCGCACCGCTACAACGTCCGCACGGCCGACCCCGGTCCCGCGCCGATCGGCTTCGCGTTCGAGCTGGCTGGCGACGCGCCATGGGAGCGCACTCCGCCGCACGCGCTCCGAACCTGGTCGCATTCTGCTGGTGAGCGGCCGGCGTATCCGACCGTGGTGACTGGCGAGCCGTATTACGGAAGTCCGTAGCGATGAATCGACACGGGCCGGGCGCCCCCCGGCCCCGGGGTTGAGCGAGGAGCTGGGGATTCATGACCGCACGCACCGACTGGTTCGTACACGATCGCTTCGGGTTGTTCATCCACTTCGGCATCTACTCGGCCGGCGCACGGCACGAGTGGCTGAAGAAGCGAGAAACATTCACCACCGAGGGCTACCAGAAGTATTTCGATCACTTCGATCCGGATCTGTACGATCCAAGGGATTGGGCGCGACAGGCGAAGGCGGCGGGCATGAAGTACGCCGTCATCACCACCAAGCACCACGATGGTTTCTGCCTGTTCGACACCGAGCTGACCGACTACAACGTGACCGAGACGCCCTACGGCAAGGACCTCATCGGTCCATTCGTCGAGGCGTTCCGCGCCGAGGGGCTCAAGGTCGGCTTCTACCACTCGGTGATCGACTGGCACCACGAGGACTACACGCGCGACCCGGTGCACCCGCAGTCGGACGACGACGCCTTCTGGGAGGGGCGGGAACGGGACATCGCGAGGTACCGCGAGTACCTCCACGGGCAGGTGCGAGAGCTGCTCACGAACTACGGCAAGATCGACATCATGTGGTTCGACTTCACGCCGGCGACCAAGACGAAGGAGGATTGGGACTCGGAAGCGCTGGAGAAGCTCGTGCGCGGCTTGCAGCCGGACATCATCCTCAACGATCGGATCGGCTATCCCGAGAGCGCCGATTTCGTGACGCCGGAGCAGTACCAACCGGCCGAGTGGCCGACCCGCGACGGCAAGCGTGTCGTCTGGGAAGCGTGCCAGACGCTGAATGGCAGCTGGGGCTATCACCGCGACAACCTCGACTGGAAGTCGCCGGAGATGCTCGTCCAGATGCTGGTCGACTCGGTCTCCATCGGCGGCAACGTGCTGCTCAACGTCGGTCCGACCGGCCGGGGTGAGTTCGATCCGCGCGCGGAAGCGACGCTGGCCGAGATCGGCGAGTGGATGCGGGTGAATGGTCGCGCGATCTACGGTGCGACCGCCGCCGATGGCTTTGAGGCGCCAGTCGACTGCCGCTACACCAGGCGCGGCGATCGGTTGTACCTGCACGTCTTTTCCTGGCCAATGCGGCACGTGCACCTGCCCGGAATGGCCGGCAAGGTCGAGTATGCGCAACTGCTTCATGATGCGTCGGAGGTTTTCGTCACCGATTCTGACCCGCACGCGCAGGCGCAAAATACGGCGATGCCGGGCTTCGAGGGAGTGGCCACCATCGAGTTGCCGATTCAGCGCCCGGACGTGCTGGTGCCGGTCGTGGAGCTGTTCCTGAAGGACGCGTAAACCGCGAAACAGCGTAGAGCCGGTCCTGCCCGGCTCTACGGTGTTTCCACTCGTCGCAGAATGCGGACGCCGTCTTCGCTGAAAACCTCGGTCCAGCCGTCGCCGGGGAAGTCGGGCGAGGTCGCGTTCGGGAAGGGACCCGGCGCGCAGGTCGTCGACGGTTCGACGCCTGGGACGCCCTGCGTCTCGGGTCGGCCGAGGTAAATCAGCGACACCTCGTAGCGATCGAGCAGCTCGGCGGCCGGCTCGTCGAACAGCGCGTTGATGTCGGTCGTTCTCGCGGTCAGCGTTTCCATGATGTCCGGGTCGGCGAGGTGCCACTGGCGCTCGTGATTATCCCAGCCGAGGATCGTCGGAACGCCGCTGGCTGCGGCCGGTAACCCGATCGGCGCGCGGTAGGCGCACCCGCCGGCCGCCAGCATCACGTCGCCCGCATCGGCGTTGTCCCAGAGCCATTCCAGCGCATCCCGGGTGGCCGGGTCGGCGACAGCGCTGTCGTCGAGCCACGCCAGCGCGTCCATGCCTTCCCAGTCGAGATCGGGATTCTTCACCTGCGGCCACTGGCTCGCGGCTACCACGGGGTAGGTGAGGCCGAACAGCACGATCGCCACGCCGGCAATGGCCACCACGGCCTGACCCGGCCGCCAGGCGCGGGCCCGCTGCCAGAGCGCGACCAGTCCCAGCGCCGTCGCCACGCCGGAGAGCAGCCAGATCTGGATGTAGAGCTTGAAGATCGTGTTCATGCGGTTGCCGAAGGCATCGAGCAGGAAGAAGAACTCCGGCACGATCGTCAGCGCGAACGCAAGCGTGGCGAGCCCGACCGCGAGCAGCTCGAGCGTGACGTTGGTCGCGCGCAGCATCACGACGATACCCGCGAGCATCGGCACCCCGGCGAGAATCAGCACCGGCGCCGGCAGGATCACGCCGAGCACGACGAGCGCGACGCCGGTGATCAGCGCGAGGCGAGCGATGAAGGGGTCGCCGTCACGGTCGCGGCGTCCGATCAACTCGACGAGGATGACGGCGACCAGCACGGGATAGAAAAAGCCAAAAATGCCGAAATAGTCGGCAGCCGTCGTGCGCTCGCCGGTCCAGGCACCGATCGAGGCGAGCAGGTCGCCGATCACTGGGATGTCGCTCACGCGCTCGGCGTATTCGCTGTCGCCGATCCGTACCGGCGCATCGAACGCGATCAGGAACGGCAGCCACGCCAGCAGACCCGCGACGAGGGCGATCGCGATCCCGGCGACGCGTTGGCCGAGATCGGGAAAGCCGGGCGACACGAGGATGCCGAGCGCGACGACGAGGAACCAGGTCGGGAAATCCCACGAGTTGATCGCGTACAGCGCGGCGGTGGCGACGCCAGCCAGCAGCAGCCGCGGGAACCGGGCGCGCCATGAGGTGTCGACGGGCAGGGTGATGAACATCCAGCCGAGTCCGAGCGCGGCAATGGCGAACGGCATCGCCATGACGTGCGGGTGCATGTCGGCGAAGAGAAACGAAAACGCGGGGAACTCGCTGATCGCGAATTCGCTGCTGGAAACCGGGATGATGCGCGTGGCATTCCACATCACGCCATCGAAGGGCCACAGCTTCCACTGGGCGCCGGGATCCTGCACGATCCGCCAGGCGGCCCACGGGTTGCCGATGCCGACCACCAGCACCACGCCGAGCAGGCCGCCGACCCGGGCGGCCGTCATCGAGACGAAGCGGGACAGGATATTCGCCACCGTCCCGAGCACCGCGACGATCGTCATCGCCAGCGTCGAGACGAGCGCGAGGTTGTAGGTAATCGCTGGGGTGGTGCCGATCATTTTGCCGATCGCGGCCCAGGTGGCGTAGCCGAGGTAGTAGTAGTTGATCGGCTCGCCGGCCAGCCACGCGTCGGTCGGTGGCATCGATGTCGCCCGCATCGACGAGGCGAGCATCATCAGATCCATCGGTTTTTCCTGGTCGATGGTGTTCGGTCCGCCGACCGCGGAGATATACCCGCGCAACCAGACGAAGAGGACGAACAGGACCAGGTAGCCGCCTTCGGCGACGGCCAAATGCTTCAGGCCGTCGCGCGTGATCGCGCCCGTACGCATCCCGACGGCCCAGCAGGCGATCGCGATCAGTCCGAGACCGGTCCAGAGCGCCGCGGGGCTGAAGGGCACGAAGCCATCCCCGAGACTGGCGAGAAACCAGACCGGCCAGACCAGCGCAAGCAAACCGAGCGGGCGGATCAGGCTCGCGCCACGATCGGTGACGTGGCGGAACGCGAGCATGACCAGCGGCGCGAACGCCAGCGCCACGGCAAGGCCGGGGATCCGCTCTATCTCGTGTTCTCGCCCGCGGCGCCCGACGCGCGGCAGGTGCTGCCCGAGCTCTTGACCGAGGCGATAGTGATCGACGCGTTCGGGCGCGGCCGAGGAGAAACGAGATGAGGTCCACGATCCGCTTCGCGCTTTCGCTCTGCACCGCAGGCCTCTGC
>JAEVYR010000397.1 GCA_023392645.1 Chloroflexota bacterium
AACGGACTCTTGCAACACGCATCGAGGTAGGTTACGGTTCATTGAGAGCCCCGCTATCCTGCCTGCCTGACTTCCCGTTGGGGCATTTGCATCGGCAAGGCGCCGCTGCGGCGTTGATTGCCGTCCAGTTCCAACGGAGCAGTGCATGGCTTCCCGCCGCTATGCCGCCGCCGTCCGCTTCCCCGCGGCTGGCTGGGTTCAGGTTACGTCCGTCGCCGGCGTCCGCCGAAGTGTGATGTCCGTGGCGAAGGTTGCCCTTTCGTGGGTGCCCTTCCTGCTGGTGCTGTGGGTGGCGCTGTCGGTGTTCTCGGCTCGCGGCGAGGTGCTGGCTGGCGTTCACGTCGGCGCGGTACCCGGCGGCGGCATGGATGCCGCCGAGGCGCGCTCCGCCGTCGACCTCCATTACACTCAGGCGCTGGCACAGCCCATCCAGCTCACGGTCGAGGGGCGCACCTGGACGCCGACCGCCGCCGAGCTCGGCTTCACCGTCCAGCCGGATGAGGCCATCGATCGGGCGATGGCGTACGGGCGCGAGCACGAGACGCTCGACGGTGTGCTCCGCGCGATGGGAATGCCGGAGCCGGCGGTCGCCGTGCCCGTCGCGGTGGCGATCGACGCCGAATCCTTTGATGCGTGGCTCGATCGAATCGAACAGGAGCTCGGTGGTGGTCCGGTCGATGCAAGTCTCGTGATCGACGGCGGCCAGGTCCAGGTCATGAATGCGACGTCGGGCCTCGGCATCGATCGGGAGGCGGTCCGGCATGAGATCGCCGATCAGCTCGTGGCTTCACGCGGCATCTCGGTCGACATCATCCGATCGCCGCGCGAGCCAGCCATCCCCACCGACGAGGCGGTTGCCGCCAAACGCGCCGTCGAGCGACTCGTCAGCGAGCCGCTGGTGCTGACCGCGGGCGACGAATCCTGGAAGCTCGACCCCGCCACGATCCTCGCCATGATCGATGTCGTCCCCGATGGCGATGCGCTGTTCGTGCGTGTCGATACCGGCGCGGTCGATGCCACCGTCGCTCAGGTCGCCGGCGAGCTGCACCGTTCGACCCGCGATGCCGTCATCGAGGACCATGGGACTCATCGCAAGCTGATTCCCTCGATAGACGGTCGCTCGGTCGACCGCGAGGCGCTGGCGCAGGCGATCCACCAGACCCTCGGTTCCGACCAGCGTGAGATCGCCGTTCCCTTCACCGTCATCGCGCCGTCCGTGACGTCCGAACACCTGATGGCCGAGCTCGGCATCACCGACAAGATCGCCACCGGCGATTCGGTCTACGTCGGGTCGGGCTCCGGTCGTGCCCACAACGTCGAGCTGGCCGCGAGCATGATCGACGGCACACTGGTCGCGCCGGGAGGCACCTTCTCATTCAACGATGCCTTCGGCTCGCTCTTCACCGGCGACTACCGCGAAGCCGGGTCGTACATCGACGGGCCGAGCGGGCAATCGCTCGCCGGCGGCGTCTGCCAGGTGTCGACCACGGTCTACCGCGCGGCGCTGACGGCCGGCTTCCCGATCACCGAGTGGTGGCCGCACTCCTACCGCAGCCCCTTTTACGAGCTCGGCGGCTGGGAACCGGGGTGGGACGCGTCGATCGTGCAGGATGGTGGCGACCCATCGGCATCCACCGACTTTCGCTTCGTGAATCCCACCGATTCGTGGTTGCTGATCCGGTCCTCGGTGACGCCCGACGACGTGCTGACCGTCGAGATCCACGGCGCGCCGACGGGGTACGACGTGTGGTTCGACGAGCCGAAGATCGAGACCGTTGTGTGGGCACCGGATGCGGTGACGATTTCGGTCGACCGCGAGCTATCGCCGGGCACGATCCTGCCCGACCAGCCGAAGATGGACGGCCTCGAAGTCACGGTGGTGCGGCACGTCGTCGATGCCGATGGCGAAACGGTCTCTGTCGACACCTTTGTCTCGACCTATGGCGCCTACGGCGCGATTCGCCGCGTCAGCCCCGACATGGAAGCCGCCGCCCGGAACCGGTAGACCGGGTTGGAAGACGACCTCAGAGCCGACTCGAGCCGCGGCAACACCCACTGAATCCGAGTCGCCACGCCGCGACCGGGGAGGCTCGTCCCCCCGTACAGGCGTGTTCCCGACGCTGTATCCGGATTCCGTCTCAGTCCATCGGCGCGAAGCGCGCCACGAGGCGGTGGCGGTCGGCGGGGTAGATGAGCCGCACCCATGTGACCACGCCCTCGGCGTTCCACGTCCGCCGCTCGACCGTCAGGCAGGCCTCCCCCGCGGAGACGCCGAGCCGGCGGGCAATATCCGAGGAGGCGCTTTCCGCGCCGATCAGGTGCTCCGCCTCTCGCCACGGTACCTCCCGCAGCAACCATGATCCCGGCGACTCTGCGCTGAAGTCAGCGGTCTCCGCCCCGGGCGCCGCCGCGACGCGAATCAGCCGCTCCTCGTGACAAAACGGATGCTCGCCGGCGCGATGCAGGCAGGTGACGGCCACCACCGCTCCGTCGTCGCGATCGAGCCGGTCCCGCTCGTCCGCCGACGGTGGCCGCACCGTGCGATCGCACAGCTCGTAGCCATAATCCAGGCCCAGCGCCTCGATCTCGCTCTGGACCGTGTGCACCTCCAACAAGGCCACCCGTGCCTGCGGCTGCCGCACGAACGTCCCGGCTCGGCGGCGGCGCTCCACATAGCCGGCCCGGGCGAGCTGGGTGAGCGCCTTGTTTACGGTCATCCGCGAGCAGCCATAGTGCCCGGCCAGCTCGTGCTCGGATGGAACCCGGTCGCCTGGCCCCCACGCGCCGGAGAGGATGCGCGCTTCGATGTCCGCGAGGATCCGCCGGTGGAGCGTATCCGTGGCGTCGTCACCCGCCGGCGCGCTCACTGCCGCAGCCCATCGAGCAGCGATTGCAGCACCACCCGATACGCGCTGGCCGCCTCGTCGCGATGTATGTGCCGGCCCTCGCGCACGACGTTCTCACCCCCGACCCAGACGCGGTCGACCTCCACGCCCTGTCCGAAGATCCAGGTGTTGAGCAACCGGTCGCCGTCGGCGACATCGGTGACGGAGGCACCGAGCGCCACCAGATCCGCCGGCGCGCCGGTCGCGATGCCGTCCGATGCCGCGCCGAGCGCCTGCTGGCCACCCCGGTACGCCGCCGTGTACAGCGCCTGGCCCGTCGCTTCGCCACGCGTCATCACATTGCGCTCGCCCCGCGCCAGCCGCTGCGAATACTCGAGCTGTCGCAGCTCGGCCGCGACGTCGATGATCGTGTTGCCGTCGCTCCCGACCCCGTAGCGCCCGCCCGCATGCACGTAGCGGCTGCCGGCGAAAATGCCATCGCCGAGGTTCGCCTCGGTGATCGGGCAGATGCCCACCACCGCGTCGGTTTCCGCCAGCCGGTCGACCTCGTCGCCGATCATGTGCGTCGCGTGGATCAGGCACCAGCGTTCATCGACAGCGGCGGCGTCCAGCAGCCACTGCACCGGGCGCCGACCCGACCACGCCAGGCAACCCTCGACCTCCCGCGTCTGCTCGGCGATGTGGATGTGAATCGGACCCTCCGCCACAATCGCCTCGATCTCCGTGAGCTCTTGCGGCGTCACCGCCCGCAGGCTATGCGGCGCGACGCCCAGCGCCGCGCCGTCGCGCGGCGCGATCGCCTCCTTCGAAGCCAGCCAGCGCCGCGCGG
>JAEVYR010000422.1 GCA_023392645.1 Chloroflexota bacterium
ACTCCCCACTTGTCATCTGGGGCGCGCTGGCGCTCGCCATCCTGATCGCCCTCACCTTCGATGTCCTTGCCCTGTCCCTCCCCGTGCTCGGCATGATCCTGCTGCTGGTGACCGCGCCGACCTCGAATCACGCGCTCACCTTCTGGACCGTCGTCGTGACGATTACGCCGCTGTGGGTCTGGAGCGCGTTCGAGGCGTGGGACCGCTGGCTGCTGATGCTCGTGCCGATCGCGGCTATCGGCCTTGTCTCGCTCGAACACGCGGTCCGGGCCGGTCACGCCGGTGGCAGCATGCCGGAAACCCTGGCGGCATGGCTGGGGTTGCTCGCGCTCGCCGGCGCCACACTGCTGGTGGCGCTGCTCGGACCCATCGACCCGTCATGGAGCACCTCGGCCGCGCTGAGCGTCGCCACCCTCGCCGGGATCGATCTCGCGCGGGCTCGCTTCCGGTCCGTGCGGCTCTCGCCGGTCGTGCTGCCGGCGTTCGCGCTCGCGCTGATCGCGTTCGGATGGTTGGTGGCGCTGTGACCGAGTCGCTCCTGGCCATCGATGTCGGCACATCCTCGACGAAGCTGCTGCTGGTCTCGCGCGACGGCACGATCCTCGCGCGCCGTCGCCTGCCACATGCGACCCATCGCCCAACCCCCGGCGCGGCGGAGCAGAACGCCACCGAGTGGTGGGCCAACCTCGTGACCGGCACCGCGGAGCTGCAAGCCACGATCCCCGACGCGCGCATCGCCGGAATCGGCGTCACCGGACAGATGCACGGCGTGGTCCTCCATGACGCCAACGGCAACGTGCTCCGGCCGGCGATCACCTGGGAGGACCGGCGCAGTGCGGACCTGCTGATGGCGCTTCAGGAGCACCAGCCAGACCACCCGACGGTCGCGCCCGGTTACCAGGCGGCGAGCTGGCACTGGCTGGCCGCGAACGAGCCGGACACGATCAGCCGTGTTGCCCACCTGCTGCTGCCCAAGGACGAGATCGTCTTCCGTCTCACCGGGCGCCACGTCACCGATCCGAGCGACGCGATCGGCACTGGCTGGTCCCTGGCCGGCGCGAGGTGGCATGCCGGCGCGCTCGCCATGGCGGGGATCGTGCCGGGGATGCTCCCGGAGATCGCGCCATCGGGCGCCATCGCGGGGCCACTGACCATGGACGCGGCGGCGACGCTCGGGCTCGATGCGGGCATACCAGTCGTTGTTGCCGGAGGCGACGCCGCCGTGGCCGCGTTCGGCGCCGGCGCGACCGCCCTCGCCACGCCGCTCATCCTGCTCAGCACCGGCTGCCAGTCGCTCCAGCCAGCCGAGTCGATGCCGGAGTCCGAAGCATGGCCATCGGCCAACCCCGCCGGCATGCCCCGCTGGCTGCGGGCGGCAGCGACGCTGAACGGCGGCAACGTCGTCGACTGGGCGCGCGAAACCTTCGGCGAGCCCGCCGCGCAGGCGGAGCCGGACCTCACCTTCCTGCCCTACCTGGCTGGCGAGCGATCCGACTCGCTGGATGCCGGCGCGTCGGGCGCGTTTGTCGGCCTGCGCACGCGCCACAACCGTCACGACATGTCGCGCGCCGCGATCGACGGCGTCTCGCTCGCCCTGGCCGATGCCTTCGAACGCGCCGGAGGCGAGATTGGCGACACCAGGCCGGTGCTGACCGGCGGGGGCGGCACCCGCGACGAGGCCTGGCTGCGCTGCGTGGCCGACGCGCTCGGCCGGCCGGTGGCGGCGATCGGAGAACCGGATCTCTCGGCGTGGGGCGCCGGCCGATCAACCGCGACGGCGCTCGGCTGGATCGATCCGGTGGCATCGCCAGCAACATGGCGCCCCGCGGCTCGCATCGTGGAATCGGATGTTCCGCGCGCCGCCGCGATCGATCGTCTCGCCGGGTTTCGCGCGATCGGCTCCCGGGTCTTCGGCGGGAACGGCGACTGATGCGCACGATCCGACGCTTCCGCTTCGAGCCGTCGGCGCTCGCCGGCGGTCCCACCCTGATCGACCGCTACCTCGGTCGCGATGACCATGCTCGCCGGGGACGATGGGTCGGACCTCCGCTGGATGGCGTCATCGAGGTGGCGCTGCACGATACGTGCGCCTCGACCGCCACCATCGACACGCGGGACACGGTTGCGACGATCTGGCACGTGCTCTGGGTCCGCGACGATGCCGCCGCATCGGTCGCTATCGGCGAGGATGCCTGGCCGATCGCGCCGGGCGATACCGTCGTCGTGCCTCCGGGCGAGGCGCTGTACCTGGAAGGTCGCCAGCTCGCCGTCAAGATCGCGATACCCGGCGTCGAGACGCACCCGGAGCCGCCGACGCACGGCTTGGAGCGTTTTGCCGGATACAACCGGCAAACCATCTACCGCCAGGCTGGCGCCATCCGCCTCTGCCGCTGGAAGCTGACGCAGCCGCTGGCGCTCGCCGCCCATCATCCCGGTCCGGTGCTGACGCTGGCGCTTGCTCGCGACTCGACGATCCGCACCTCGACCGCGATCGATCGCCTCCGGCAAGGCGAGCTGGCCCTGATCGACCCCGCCACCAACCCGACCGTCGCGCCCGACGGCCTGTCGTACCTGCTGACCATCGATCGCGATCCATCGACGAGCTGACGGCCATCGTCGTCACCGGGCAATGACGGAGATCGTTGCATCCGGGAAGGCGGCGTTCAGCGCGGCGATGACGCACTTCTGATCGCCGGCATCGACCGTGTTCACCGTGACCTCGACATCGCTCCCGCCAGGGCCGATCTTCAGCAACCGCAGAGTGGCCGTGCTGTTGCTCGAAGCCACCCCCGTGATGGTTGAGCGAATCTGGCCTTCCATGTCTTCGCGTTCCCCGTGAATCCCCGCGATCTGGACGGTCAGCGAGCGGCGCTGGAGCGTTGAGCGAGCAATCGACATTTGCGAGAAGAAGAGCGAGTTCGGCACCAGCACCAGCTCCTGCCGATCATTCCGGATGCGGGTCACGCGCAGGTCGATGCGCTCGATGACGCCCTCCTCGGATCCGATGCGAATGCGATCTCCGGTGGAGAACGGTCGTTCGGCGAGCAGGTAGAAGCCGCAGAAAATGTTCTTGAACACATCCTGGAGAGAGAGCGTCAGCGCCGCCGTCACCAGTCCGGCGAACGTCGCCAGGGACCTCGTGTTCACGCCAAGCACGGCGAGAATCACGAACCCGATGGCGACGTACACCACCGTGTTGACAGCGTTATCGACCAGAGCCGGCACGCTTGGGTGCATCTGGCGTCGCTCGGCAAACGCCCGGAATCGGTTGCGTGCCACCCGGGACAGGAGGAGAAGAAACAGGACAATCAGGGCATACCCGGAAAGCGACAGCAGGAAGTCGCCTATCCAGACGAGGACCTGGCGAAAACTGTCTATCTCAACTGACCACGACATGGGCATGCCATCTCTTTGACGCGAGGCTGGTGTCCACGAGCGATGAACAGTGCGGGATCCGGATTCCGGTTCAAACCGACGCACGCATGTCCTACAGCCGAGGCTCGCGCCGGGTCGTTCTGGGTACTGTGCGGCTACCGCCTATGTATAATGCCACTGAGGTGGCAACACTGGAACCACGCGATTCGAGCATGGGGTGACGATCGATCATCGCCGAGTCCCACCGGGACCGCCCCCTCTCGCAGATATCACTGGTCGCGCGCCTTCAGGCATCCGCGGGCAGGCGTTCGGTGGGGCGTTGGTACGCAAGGGGCCTTCGTCAAGGAGCGCGTGTGGCATCGACCGATCCGATCGCGACCCAGCCCGTCATCCCCATTGCCATCCAGGATGCACCGGACGCTCGGACAGCACCCGAGCTGCGTCTCGATGACCTGCGACGCGTCCGCCTCTATTCGCGGCTGGCCGCAGCAATGTCGTCGCTGGCCCTTTTCGTGCTTGCGCTCGCCGGTGCCTGGCTGCTCGATCGGTGGCTCGATCTCCCGTGGGACGGCAGCGCGGGCCCACTCATCGTCGCATCGCTCCTCGCCGCGACACGCTTCGCCCTGGCCGAAGCGCGATTGCGGACCTATGACATTCATCTCACCGACACCGCCGTGACGTTTTCTCACGGCCGCAGGCACGTCTACCTGCCGATCGTGCATTTGCAGCTCATCGACTCCGAATCGTCGCCGCTGCTCCGGCCGATGGGACTCAGCCGGTGCGTCCTGCACACCGCCGGCGGCATGGTGATCATCTCGCCGGTGCCCGTCCGTTTCGTGACTGCGATGGAGCAGGCGATGCTCGCGCAGCGTGCCGGCCGACCCGATGCCGGCTGAAGGGGCGACCTCGATCGCGGCCGCGGCACTCGGCCGAAAGCGGCGACTGCATCCCCTGGCGATTTTCAACCCGTTCGGCGGGTACTCCCGGCCACCACGGCTGGGCTGGCGGCTTCCGAACTTCAAGGCCGTCGCCCTGGCCGTCCTCGTCGGCGTGGTGCTGTACCTCGACGCTGCGTCGGACAGTGTCACGGTGACCGATGACGGCGGCATCCTGCTTCAGCGCACGGAGCTCACCTGGGTGGACGGGCTGGTTCTCGTCACCGTGATCGGCATCGTCGCGGCCTGCATTGCGCGGTGGTGGTCCTTTCAGTGGTGGATCGAGAACGATGCGATCCGGACCAGCGGTGGCATCGTGCATCGATGGAAACGGACGACGACCTTCGACCGCATCGTGACCGTCGATCACACCTCCACGCCTTTGCAGCGCATCTTCCGGGTTTCGCGCATCGCGATGGAAACCACCGCAATGCACCAGGCGGAACCGGACATCCTGCTCGGGTACCTGACCAGGCGCGATGCCCGCCTGCTCGAGCACCTGCTGGTCACCAGGCTCGTGTTCGATGGCGACGAAGGCGCGGCGTGGGAATTCGACCCGCGCGGCCTCGGCCACCTCGGCTGGCGGGAGCTGATCGTGGCGGGGGCAACGACGATCCAGATCAGCCGCGCGCTGGTCACCCTCTGGGCCGCAAGCCAGCTCGCCGCCTATATCGCCATTCCGTCTCCCACGCTCGCCTTCGACACCGAAACCGGAGCGTACGGGCTCACCCCTCTGCAATTCGCCATCGTTGCCATCGCCGGCATCGTCGCGGTCGTGTGGCTCACATCGACGGTCTACTTCATCGCGTCCTTCGCGCGATTCAGGCTCGGCAGGCACGAGGGGGGGCTCACGGTCGATACTGGTGTGATTCGCCCCGTGCGGCGCCTGATCCGGATCGACGCGATCCAGGGGCTCGAGGTCTCCCGGTCGCCGCTTCAGCGGCAATTCCGGGGGAAGCGGGCCATGCTGCGCATGCGCATGCCCGCCTATGGCGCGCCACCGAACTACGCAATGGTGCTGCATCCCGCCGTCACGGACGCGGCGATTCCCGGATTGACCGAGCACATCATGGGCATGGACGCCGCTTCCAGCCGAGCCATGTGCGGACAGGGCATTCATCGCCTGGACGCCAGCAGCCGCCTCGCCTACATGACGTTCTGGCCCAGGAGAATCGCCGCGGCTGCAGCGGCGGTGCTGCTCCTGCTCCTCGTCGTCCAGCCGGAGCTCTGGTGGTGGGCCCTGATCCCGCTGGCGCTGACGGTGCCGCTCGCCGGTATGGGGCTGCTTGCCTGGCGAAGCGCCGGCTGGCACGCCGACAATGGGGACTGGCTGGTGCTCCAGCGCGGCGCGCTCGGGTTGACCTCGACCGCCGCGCGCGTCGACCGTATCCAGTATCTTGCGTGGTCGCTGCCGTTGCTGTCCCGGCCACCCGCCAGCGCCTCGATGGCCGTTTCGGTTGCCACGAGCGGTGGAGCGGGTCTGATCAGCAGGATCCTGGCGGCGCTCCACCGGCCGGTCGACCCGTCGATCGTCAGGCTCCGGGCCGTGGGCGCGGCGGATGCCAGGGAGATCGCGCTGGCCAGCGGGACCGAGCCCGCCCTGCCGCCGGCCCTGGCCGCTGAATGACGGTCGGCCCCTCAACGCGACCGGGCACGTGGATCGAGCGCATCGCGGAGCGCGTCGCCGATCAGGTTGATCGCCAGCACGGTGACGAACAGGAAGATCCCCGGGAAGACCGAGGCCCACCAGGCCTGCTGCACCCGTGCCTGGCCCGCGCTGACCATGCCGCCCCAGGTGGGAATCTGCTGCGGCACGCCTGCGCCAAGGAACGACAGCGACGCCTCGGCCAGGATCGCGAACGCGACCACGAACGTCGCCTGCACGATCAGCGGCGACAGTGAATTCCGCAGGATGTACCGTCGCATGATCCCCCAGTCGCTCTGTCCCACCACGCGCGCCGACTCCACGTAGAGCTCGCGGCTGTTCATCAGCGTGGTACCGCGCACCAGGCGGACGATGTTCGGGACATAGACGAACGAGAGCGCGATGATCACGTTTCTGACGGCTGGCTCGAACGCCGCCATGATCGCGATCGCCAGCAAGATGCTGGGGAACGCTTCCAGGCCATCCATCACCCGCATCAGGGGCGTGTCGATCCTTGGGTAGAAGCCGGCGATCAGGCCGAGCAGGGACCCGATCGCCGTGGCGGCAACCATGACGACGATCCCGACGAGCAGCGAGATCCGGGCGCCATAGACGACACGGCTGTAGATGTCGCGACCGAGATCGTCGGTGCCGAACCAGTACGTGCCGGATGGCTCGCTGAGACGGTCGGCCGGATTGACGAACTCCGGGTCGAAGTTGGCCAGCAGCGGCGCGAAGACGGCGCCGATCGCGATGACAACAACCACGACGGCGCTGATCATCGCCGCCGGGTTCTCGGCCACCAGCCGGAACCAGTAGTATTTCGAGCCCGGCGTGATCGCCTTGAGCCCGAACCGCCGCAGCTGACCGGCCCGCTCGGCGTTGCCGGCAAGATCCGTCCTAGTCGCTGCCATACCGGATCCTCGGGTCGACGAACACGTACAGGATGTCGATGAGCAACATGACGAGGACCTCGATCACGGCGACGATCAGCACCGCCGCCTGCACCACCGGGAAGTCGCGCCGCACCACGCTCTGGATCAACAGCCGACCCATCCCGGGAATGTTGAACACGGTTTCGATCACCACGGCCCCGCCTAGCATGTTGGCGAGCATGATGCCGATGACGGTCATGGCGGGGATCATCGCGTTCCGGAGCGCGTGCCGGCGCACGACGCGCGGCTCGGCGAGCCCCTTCGCGTAGGCCGTCCGGATGTAATCCTGGTTGAGGACATCGAGCATCGTGGAGCGGACGATGCGCGCCAGCAATCCGGCGGCCGAGAACCCCAGCGCGATGGACGGCATGATCATGTAGCGGAAGTGATCCCAAAAGCCGTCGCCGATGTCGTTGTAGCCGCCGGACGGCAGCCACCCCAGGCGCACGGCGAAGAGGAGCATCAGCAGGATGCCGAAGAAGAAGCTGGGGATCGCGGCGCCGCTGATCGAGGTGACCATCAGCAACCGGTCCACCAGCGAGTTCGGGCGCATCGCGGCGATCACGCCGGACGGGATCGCGACCAGCAACGCGAACGTCAGCGAATACAGCGTCAGCAGGCCGGTCGGCTCGGCGCGGTCGAGCAGCGCTTGGGTGACCGGCTCACGTATGAAGAGGGACTCTCCGAAATCGAGCCGCACCGCCCCCCAGGACCAATCGATGAACTGCTCGAACAATGGCCGGTCGAGCCCGAGCTCTTCCCGCAGGGCCGCCTTGTCCTCGGCCGACGCTTCGCGGCCGAGCATGGCCGAGGTC
>JAEVYR010000491.1 GCA_023392645.1 Chloroflexota bacterium
GGGCCGCCGCGCCCCCACCCCGGCCCGGCTGCCACTGCCCGATCTGCGACGAGGCGCGGGCGAAGGGCGTCCCGTACGCTCGCACCGGCCCATCGACCTTCATCCACGGCGCGAACATCCTCTTCGACACCCCCGAGGAGAGCCGCGATCAGCTCAATCGCTCGGGCATCGACCGCGTCGACGCCTGCTTCTACTCCCACTGGCACCCCGACCACGTCATGGGCCGCCGCGTCTTCGAGGCGCTCAACTGGGATATCCGGGAGTGGCCATGGAGTCCCCGCGAGACCGAGGTGTACCTGCCCGCGCAGGTCGCCGAGGACTTCCAGACGCGGTTGGCCAGCGCCGAGCACCTCGTCTATCTCCAGCAGGTCGGTGTCGTTCGCGTCCATGAGGTGCCCGACGGCGAGCGCGTGACGATCGGCGGCGTGATGGTGACGCCGTTCCGGCTGGCCGAGGAGTACGTGTACGCCTTCCTGGTCGAGGAGGGCGAAGCGCGCGTGCTGATCGCGCCGGACGAGCTGCACGGCTGGTCGCCGCCGCCGTGGCTGGGTGACCTCGACCTCGCGATCCTGCCCATGGGCATGTGCGTGCATGACCCGTTCACGGGGGAGCGCCGGATCGCCGAGGATCATCCGTTGCTGGCGGAGGAGGCGAGTTTTTCGGCGACGCTGGAGGTCGTCCGGGCGTTGCGGCCGAAGCGAGCGATCCTGTCGCACATCGAGGAGATGGACGGTCTCGGACACGACCAGCTCGACGCGCTCGCGAAGCAGTTTCGAGCCGAGGGGTTGCGGATCGCGTTCGCGCACGACACGATGCACATCGACGTCGGCTGATCGCGCCTGCCGGCGCGCCCTTGTTCCGCGCGACCTTCCCACGGACCGAATCCATGAGACGACGTGCCGGCACGCGCCAGATCTACTACGGCTGGAAGATCACGGGCGCGCTCGCCGCCACCGAAACCATCTCCTGGGGCATCCTCTTTTACGCCTTCAGCGTCTTCATTACCCCCATGCGCGACGAGCTGGGCTGGTCGCTCGCGGTGCTGACCGGCGCATACTCGCTCGCGCTGCTCTGCTCCGGGCTCACCGCGCCGTTGGTCGGCCGCTGGATTGACCGGCACGGCTCGCGCGGAGTGATGACCGCCGGCTCGATCCTCGGTGTCGCCTGCGTGCTGGCGTGGTCGCGGGTGGACTCCATCGTGCCGTATTACCTGATCTGGGCGGGGATCGGCGTCGCCATGGCCGCGACGCTGTACGATCCCGCCTTCACGACGCTGATCCGCTGGTTCGAGCGGGACCGCGCCCGCGCGATCCTTCTGGTGACGATCGCGGCGGGGTTCGCCAGCACGATCTTCCTGCCGCTTTCCAGCGTGCTGGTGGAAGCGTTCGACTGGCGGCCGGCACTGGTGATCCTCGCGGGTGTGCTGGTGGTTGGCACGGTTCCGCTTCACGCGCTGGTGCTGCGCAGCCGGCCGGAAGATATCGGTCTGCGGATCGATGGCGCCTCGGCCGCCGAGCTCGAACCGGCAGCGCGACGACCCCTGTCGGTCGACGGCGCGTCGCTGCGCGATGTCGTGCGCGAGCGCGCCTTCTGGCTGCTGACCACGGCGTTCGTGCTGCAGCAGTACGCGTCGATCGCGATCGCGCTGATCCTCATCCCCTACCTCGTCGATCGCGGCGACAACCCAGCGTTCGCCGCGACGGCAACCGGGCTGATCGGCGCGGCGCAGGTGGTGGCGCGGATCGTCTCGACGGCGCTCGGCACCCGGGTTTCGGCCGTCGCGCTCACCGCGACCGTGTTCGCGTTCCAGGCGATCGCCGTCGGCGTGCTGATCGGCTGGGAGAGTCACGCTGGCATCCTCGCCGCCGTGCTCCTGTTCGGGGCGGGTCGCGGGACGGTGACCCTGATGCGGCCGCAGCTGATCGGCGATTTTTACGGGCGGGCGAATTTCGGCGCGATCAACGGCACGCTGGCCATGGCGCTGCAGGGGGCGTCGGCGCTGGCGCCGATCAGCGCCGGTGTGATCGCGAGCCTGCTCGACAGCTACGTGCCGGTGTTGTGGGGCATGGGCGCACTATCGCTCGCCGCCGCCGCGGTGATGGTCGCGCTCGGTCGCCACCGGCGATGAGGCCCAGAGCTGGCAGCACCACTGGGCCGGCAAGGGTGGTCAGGCGAGGGCGCGCCCGAAGAGGTAGAACGCGATCGCGGTGATGGCGATCAGCGCGATCGCCACGACCCGGAGGCGGGTCACCGAGTGACCCAGCAGCGGGCGGCCGCTGCGAGGGTTGCGGAGCTCGCCGGGCGGCAGCCACCAGACCGCGGCGAGCAGCACCAGCGCACCGGCCGGCAGCGCGAACCAGCTGTCCAGGGTGCCGACCGCGTCGGTCCCCTGCCCCAGGCCCTGCGCGCCAGACGCCAGCAGCACGATGCCGAACACCGTCACCAGGGTGATCACCACCGGCTGCAGGAAGTCCGGATCGATGCGCGACGTCATGCCGGGAGCCTTGCCGACCAGTGCATCGACGTAGGCAGGCGGCTCGCCGAACGCCTCCTGCGGCGTCTCGCCGGTGTCGCGCAGGTGCTCCTCGACCTCCAGCAGGATGTCGTCGATCTGCTCGTCGGGCAGATCCCGCGACCGCAATTGCGCGACGAGCGCGTTCCGCCAGGCCGGCCACGCATTCAGGAGTCCCGTGCTCATTCGTCCGTGTCCTTCTCCGCCCACAGCAAGCTGATCGTACATGTGAACTCCTCCCACTGCGCCCGTCGCCTGGCGACTTCCTGGCGGCCAGCCGGGGTGATCGAGATGAACTTCCGCCCCGGACCGCCCTCTCCCTCGCCCCACGCGGAAGTGGTCCAGCCCTCCCGTTCGAAGCGGGCGAGAATCGGGTAGAGCGTGCCTCCCTTGACCATGCCGAGTCCGGCGGTCGCGAGCCGCTGGATGATGCGGTACCCGTAGGTTGTCCCCTCTGCCGCGATGATGGCGAGCGCGCTCTGGGCGAGCACGGCTCGGGTCCACTCCGGCGGCCAGCGTTCCTCGTTCATGCCTGGATGCTACCACGATATAGGTAGATAATCTATCTAGATCACGAGCGAAGAAACCCGGCGCGAGCCAGCGAGGGATCGGCTATCCTGCCCCATGACGAAACGCATGACAGACAGGGGAAGAGAAGCGATGAGCGACAAGCGGCGGATCCTGATCACCGGGGCACGGGGCGCCATCGGGCGGTGCCTGACGGCGGGTCTGAGCGACCGCTACGACCTCCGCCTGCACAACCGCACCGCGGAGACGGAGCCGGCGGGGTTCGAGCACGTCACCGGCGACCTCGCCGACTACGACGCCGTGCGGCCGATGCTCGACGGCGTCGATACGGTGATCCACCTGGCGGCCAACGCGGCGGTGAGCGGCGCGTGGGAGTCGGTGCTGAGCGACAACATCGTCTCGACCCGCAACGTGCTGGAGGCGGCACGGGAGGCGGGCTCGCGGCGGGTGATCTTCGCGTCGACCAACCACACGATGGGGATGTACGACCGCGACGGCGAGTGGCCGGTGTACACGACGATGCCCTACCGGCCCGATTCGCTCTACGGCGCGTCGAAGGCGATGGGCGAGGTGCTGGGGCGGCACTATTACGATGCCCACGGGCTGGAGTTCATCGCGCTGAAGATCGGCTGGTACACCGAGCGCCTCGCGGTCGGGCGCGACCACACGATCCTGCGGGCAATGTGGCTGGGTCCGCGCGACATCGTCAACGTCCACATCGGGGCGATCGAGGCGGCGGTGCCGTTCGGGATCTACTACGCGGTGTCGGACAACCCGGATCGCCGATGGGACATCACCAACACGATGGTCGACCTCGGGTACCGGCCGGTGGATCGCTGGGACGAGGAGCTGGAGACGGATGAAGAAGGGCACGAGCCGGGCGACCCGCCGCGCCGCCATCTTTGGCCGTAGTTCTGACGAGGTGCGCAGCGCGAGGTTTCGTAGACTCGCGCCCAGGTGCGCGAGTTCATCGCGCCCACCAATACCCGAATCCCAATCTCACAGTGTGTTGTCATTTCGACCGGAGTGCGCGAAGCGCACGAAGCGGAGAAATCTCTTCCTCACCGCTTGGCAACGCTCGAGCGAAAGAGATTTCTCCACGCGCGCCTGGTGGCGCTTGGTCGAAATGACAATCGCTTGTTGAGAGCACGAATCGAACGTCGGTTGCCGCGACGAGCTCGCCCACCGAGGGGCGAGCCTACCAGTCCACGGAGGGTCAAGGGCTGGCGAGGATTGGGCGTTGATATGTCCGCCTCTCGTGGCACGAGGTTCCTCTCAACCCGGACACAGTTTTGCCGAACTCCTGTGCGATACTGGCGGTCGCTGTGGAGGTGGCGCTGCCGTCTCCCGGGTCCGCACGTCCGCGCCCATCGCGCTTCCGGAGCACCACCGTGACCGAATCCCCGCGGCCCGCGCGCTCAGCCTCGCCCGATCGCGCGCTCGCCGAGTTCACCGTCGCGCTGCCGCGCGCCTTCGATCACCGCTCGCCCTTCCGCTGGCTGCTCTCGCACCTGGCGGAGACCAAGGGCTGGTTCATCCTCTTCCTGCTCGGCACGGTGTTCGCCGCCGGGCTCAACGGGTTCGTGCCGATCTATGTCGGCATCGCCTTCGACGATATCCTCGGCAACGCCGATGACCCACTCGGGGCGCTGCTGCGCATCTCGCTGATCCTGCTGGCCGTCGTCGTCTTCCGCGGTATGTTCGACCTGCTCGCCCGCGTCGCGATCGAGAACGTCGCCAAGCGCGTCGAGCGAAACGCCCGGCAGGAGCTCTTCGTCAGCCTGCTCGGCAAGAGCCAGACCTTCCACAACCGCCAGCAGGTCGGCGACCTGATGGCCCGCTCGACGAACGACGTCCGTCAGATCAACCTCGGCTTCTCGCCCGGTGTCGACCTGATCTTCGACAGCATGACGGCGCTGGTGACGCCGTTCATCTTCATCGCCTTCCTGGAGCCACGGCTGCTGCTGTCGCCGGTGGCCTTCCTGATCGCGTTCGCGCTGGCCGTCTGGTACTACATGCGCAAGCTGACGCCAGTGTCGGACAACATGCGCGCGCAGTTCGGCGTGATGAACGCCGGGCTCAACGAAGCGGTGCGCGGCATCGAGGTGATCAAGGCGACCGGCCAGGAGGCGCAGGAGCGTCGCAAGTTCCGCAACCAGGCGCGGCTCTACCGCGACTACCAGGTCGCGCAGGGCGTGGTGCAGGCGCGCTACCTGCCACAGCTCCTGCTGGCGGTCGCCATCGCCGGGGCGCTCTTCCACGGCGTCTGGATGCTCGATCAGGGGCAGATCAGCCTCGGCACGCTGCTCGCCTACCTCGGGCTGATGCAGCAGCTCGGCTTCCC
>JAEVYR010000024.1 GCA_023392645.1 Chloroflexota bacterium
CGCGTGGACGGCCTGGAAGCTCGGCGATTCGACCGCTCGCGACCAGGGACGCATCACCTTGAACCCGGTGGCTCCCTTCGAGCCATTCGGGTTCTTCGGCATGATGATGATCGCCATCGGCTACCCGTTTATCGGCTGGGGCAAGCCGGTTCCCGTCGCCCCGTGGAAGATGACGAAGATTCCGCGCGGCGAGCGGCGTCACGGCATGGCCATCGTCGCCCTCGCGGGACCCGCCTCGAACGTCGTTCAGGCGGGCATCGCCGCCATCGTGATCCAGATCGCGGTGCGCAACGGGATCGACCTCGGCCAGGTCGGCTTCGTGCTGAGTTGGTTCGTCACGATCAACATCCTGCTGGCGGCGTTCAACATGATCCCGATTCCACCGCTGGACGGATTCAACATTCTCAGCGGCATCTTGCCCGAGTTCTGGGGACCGGTGCTGGCGCCGATCGGGCGCTACGGTTTCCTCATCCTGATCCTGCTCTTCTTCGTCGGTGGGCAGCTCGGCGGATCGATCGTCGACAGTTTGATCAATCCGGTCCGGAACACGCTCACCGACATCATGTATCGTGGCCTCATCTAGCGACCGCGCGATCGGGCTTTCCACCACCGCGTTTGCCCGGATCCGCCAGGGGCTCCGGACCCTGTCGCCGGCACCGCCCCCGCCGATTCCCGCGCGCCTCGCCGCGAGACTGCCCGAACCGGTGCTCACGAGGTGGCATGCGCTCGGTTCCTACGACCGGCGCCACCTCGTCGCCGTCGCCAGCGATCTCACCGCCTCGGCTCAACCCGACCATGTCGTGCTGGCCGGGCTGCTTCACGACATCGGCAAGGCGGGCCGCGTCACGATCGTGGATCGGGTGGCGCACGTGCTGATTGGCTGGATCATGCCAAGGATGCGAGCACGACTCGCCGCGCGATCACGCCCCGTGCCGGGGCTCGACGGGCTACACTTGCTGCTGCGGCACGCCGAAACCGGCGCTGACCTGTTGGAAAAGACCGGCATGCCGGCGAAGGTCGTTTGGCTCGTGCGGCACCATGAGCAGCCGACCGAGCACCCTGACCTGCGCGCGTTGGTGGCCGCCGATCATCGCCATTGAGCACCACCATCCACACCGGACCCTGACACGATGAGCACTGTCGCGCCCGCCCAACCCACCATGCTGGCCAACTACCAGTTGCACCTGCCGGGCTACGAGGGTCCGTTCGACGTGTTGTTGCGGCTGATCGAGCGCAACCAGCTCGAGATTACCGATGTCTCGCTCGTCGCGGTCACATCGCAGTTTCTCGACCACATCGGCGCCATGACCGAGGCGCCGCCGGAGGTGATCGCGTCATTCACCACGGTGGGCACGCGGCTCGCCGTGCTCAAGAGCCGATCGCTCCTGCCTCGACCCGAGACGGCGGACGACGATGATGGACCGTCGGAACTGACCCGCCAGTTGCTGGAGTACCGCCTTGCGAAAGACGCGAGCGCCTTCCTGACCACCAGGTTCGCGCAGGATTTGCGCTCCTACGCCCGGATGACGCCCGCGCCCATCGATCCGGAGCTCCGCCGGGCCTCGGAGCGGCTCGCCGCGTACCCCGTGACGGCGCTGGTGACGGCGCTGCGCCGGCGGCTCACGGTGACGCCGCGCCCGCCGACCTTCGTCCCGGCGCGAAAGGTGGTGAGCCTGCGCGAGACGGTGGGGCGCATGCTGGAACTCACCGGACTGCGGCGCCGGGTTGCGTTCACCGAAGTGATTTCCAGCTATCGCAGTCGCACCGAGGTCGCCACAGCGTTTCTCGGTCTGCTGGTGCTGATGCGCCGCCGCGTGATTGTCGCTGCCCAGGATGACCTGTTCGGCGAGATTCAGCTTGACCGCACATCCAATATTGACGATGCCGGGGAGATCGATGAACAGTTCGACAGCGAGTAACGGCCATCACGACCTCGACGAAGATGTCGTGCTTCACACCCAGATGGTGATACCGGGCGCCGAGCCCGGGCACGGACTGACCGATCGCGAGCTCGCGTCGCTTATCGAGGCGATGCTGCTCGTCGCGCCGGAGCCCCCATCTGTCACCGAGCTGGCCGCCGGCGCCGAGCTGGAGGAGCGGGAGATCGAGCGCGGGCTCGCGCACATGTCCCGCGATCCCCATCGCGGCGTGACGATCCAGCGTCACGGCGATCGCGTCTCGCTGGGCACGGCGCCGCACCTGGCGACCTCCATTCGCCGCTTCCTCGGGCTCGACCGTGAAGCGCGCATTTCGTCAGCCGCGATGGAAACACTCGCGATCATCGCCTACCGCCAACCGGTGACCCGGAGCGAAATCGAGGCCGTGCGGGGCGTCGACTGCTCCGGCGTAATCGCCACCCTGCATGCTCGCTCGCTGATCGAACCCGTCTCCCGACGCCCAACGGTGGGCAACCCCATCCAGTACGGCACAACCGCCGAATTCCTCCGTCACTTCGGCCTGGCATCGCTCGCCGAATTGCCGAGCCTAGGCACGATCAACGGCTTGCCAGGACAGGACGTGCTCGCCGGCGTGATAGCGGCGGCGGAACCGGCGGAGGGCGCCGCCGGCGAGGCAGGCGTGTGACGCGCATCGAGGTCGGCGCGCGAGGCGCGGTCGAGTTGTCGCCGTACCTGCTCGGCAACCTTCGCGCGGTGCACGGCAGCCGGCTCGATTCGTGGCTGGCGGCGTTGCCAGAGACGCTCGCCACGGTCCTCGACCGTCTCGACGCGCAAATCGCGCCGGGCAGCCCGCCGCTTTCCTACCATCTCGTTTTCTTCGCCGATCGGACCGACGGCACCGGTGTTGTCGTCAAGTGCACGGTTCCGAATGATGAGCAACCGGCAGAGCTGGCGGCGGTTCACGCCCTCTCCGACGCCGGGATCGGGCCGCGTCTGCTGTGGTCGGATTTGCGCCTCGGCGCGCTCGCGATGGAGCGCGTGATTCCCGGTGAGATGCTTCCCCGCGAGATGCCGTCGCTCGAGGATGACGCCGCCAACACCATCCTGCTGGCGACGCTGGCCCGCCGGATGGCGGCCGAGGTGGATGTCGGGATGTGGTGCGACATGCTGGTGCCCGTTCGCCGGCACACGCGGGCGCTCGATGAGGTCGACGAGGCATCCACGCTGTGGAGCCTCCACCGCGATGACATCCTGCACGCGCGCCGCCTTCGCGACGACATGCTCGCCGATTCGCACCAGCTCTGCGTGTTTCTTCACGGCGACCTGCAGCACCACAACGTGCTCAGTGACGGAAGTGGCGGTGTCCGCGTGATCGACCCGAAGGGTCTCATCGGGCCGGCTGGATACGAATTCGGGATGCTGACCTGGAATCCACCCTACATCCAGCACCACCCCGACCTGGCCGCGGTCGAGCAGCAGCGTATCGATATCTGGTCGGAGATCGTCGACGTACCACGGGACACGCTGCGGGATTGGGCCTACGTCGCCAACGTCGTCAGTGCATGCTGGGCGCTGCGGGGAGGCGCCGTGCCATCGCATGACGCGATGATGCTTGCCACGACGATTCGCGATCTGTAGTCAGGGGGCATCGATGAAAATCACCGTCGGCGACCACGGGCAGCTCGAGCTGCCGCCAGCCCTGCTGAACAACCTGCGGGCGGTCCATCGAACGGCGCTCGATCCCTGGCTGGAACGCCTGCCGGCGCTGCTGGTGGCGGTGCTCGACGAGCGGGAAGCCACCATCGAGCCGGGAGAGCCCGGGCTCTCCTACCATCT
>JAEVYR010000037.1 GCA_023392645.1 Chloroflexota bacterium
GCGCGGGCGCTCGACCAGCCGGTGCTGACGCTGGCGATTCCGCCGGATTGCAGGGGCGGGAAGGCGACGCAGCTCCAGAACTGCCGAACCACAGCGCTGTATGGCGACGAGTCGGAGTACATGGGCCGAACGACGGGGCTGCATGCATTGTTGCGCGCGATCGTGCCGGAGTTCGATTCGCGATGGCGGGCCGCCGGGCTGGCGCCGTTCACGGCGACGATCGCCACCGGGTCGGAGCGCGTGACGTTGTCCGGCGACGAAACGGGGATCGTGGTGGACTCCGGCGTGCCGGGCGGGTTCGCGATGGCGCTCGATCCCGGCACCGTGGCGCGTCTCGCGCTGGGCGGCTTCGATCCGGAGCTGACGCTTGCCCGGCACGACCTGCCAGCGGATATGATGCGGGTGCTGGCGGTGCTGTTCCCGAAACGGACTCCCTATATCTATCCGGCCGATCGATTTTGAGGCAGCGCCTGGCCCGGGTGCGATGCGCCAGGGTGTGGACAGAGGAGGTTTCATGACCGACGACAACGAGCGACCGGAATCCAATCCATCTCGCGAGTCACGGCCAGGGGGCCTCGACAAAGGCGTCGTCGACGACGTCGAGACGGATGTCGATACTGCCGGCGAAGGTGGCGCCGCGGCAGGCGAGGTGACGGCCGAGGGCGAAGGTGCTGTCGACGACGTGGAGGCCACGATCGCCCGGGATGGTGACGACGGGCTCGCGGACGAACAGGTGGTCGAGGTAGACGATGTCGGCCCGTCCGACGATGCCGTCGTCGTCGATGACGTCGCGAGCGAAAGCAGCGAGGAGACGGTCGAAGACCCCTCGGCGACGGAGCTTGAGACAGATGCAGCCGCCGGGGCAGGCCAGGCTGCGGAGGACGAGTCGCGGGCTCCGGACGCGGTGACGGCGGAGGAGGAAACCCCCGCGGCGGCCGAGGCGGAAGCCGTCGAGACCGAGGCTGCCGAGTCCGTCGAGACGACCGTGACCGCGCCTGGCGTCGAGGCCGCACCCGGGGATCAGCGCAGCGATACGTTCACCTGGCACCCGGAACATCGGGGCAAGAGCTTCGATGAGGTGCGAGCTGCGCTGGCACAGGATATCGCCGCCGATCAGCGGCAGCACCGGTTGGCGATGGAAGGTGCTGAAGAGTCGGAGCAGGAAGCGCTCGCGTCGGTCGTGGGCCTCGAGCGCAAGTGGGGCAAGTACGATTTCGACTGGGCCGAGCAGGAGCCGGACGCGCTGGCGGACCGGATCGTCGATTTCGAGCGGGAGCGCGAGCGCCGGCACCAGATGATCTCCTGGAGCGACTACCGCGATGGAGACGTTGAGATCGACGAAGCGCTGGCGGCGGGCGAGCGGCCGGCCGAGCTTTCGTCCAGTGCCAAGGGGTTGTCGCTGTTGCTGGTGGTGCTGTTGATCGTGGTCATTCTGCTCGCGGTCTGGGCGTTGTAGCACGCGCTTCGAGCGTTCGGGCACGTCATCCCGCGAGCCACTCCAAACCAGGACGAACGGTCCCTGAATGCCTCGGTCGCGACATGCGGCCGGGGTGTTTTTGTGACGGGAAGCGCGGGACGGCCCGAAAAAACCCGTCCGTACACGTGGATTCCGCCTCGCGTGCGTGGAATAATCGACGGCAGGAGATGTAAAGATCGTTCGTACAATGCGTACGATCCTTCCCTCGACGGAATGGTTTCGCCGCTGGCCCGCACACAACCTGCCCGGGAGGAGCCTCGCATGGCGCTGCGAACAGTAACCAGTTTCGAACGGCCCGATTTCCGCCCCGCCACCAGTCAGCCGCTGGCCTACGCCCAACCGGTGTTGAACATGCGTGGCGACATCGTGGGTCTGGGCCCGCTGCACCCCGACCTGCTCGACACCTACGAGCGCTGGCTGAACGATTTCGATCTGCTCGCGATGCTGGACCGTCGCTTCCGGCCGCTGACGGCGGACTGGATACGCGCCTGGTACGACCGGCAGTCGCGCGCCAACGGCGACACCCTCGTCTTCACGATCTGGGATATCGCCACGAGAACGGCGATCGGCAATGCGGCCCTGCAGGACATCGATTCCCGCACGCGCACGGCGGAATTCGGCATCTTCATCGCCGAGCCCGATTATCGGGGTGGCGGCCGGGGGACCGAAGCGACGCGGTTGCTGCTGCGATTCGCCTTCGAGACCCTCTCGCTGGAGAACGTGATACTCCGCGTCTATTCCTACAACGAGCGGGCGTTGAAGGTGTACGAGCGGGTAGGGTTCAGGCTCATCGGGCGGCGGCGCGGGGCGCAGCGCCGGTGGGGGCAGTCGTGGGACACGCTGCTGATGGACATCACCCCGGCCGAGTTCATCGCGGCGAACGCCGAGGTGCTCGATATGGATGTGGTGATCAGTCACACCTGAGCCGAGATCGGGGACGTAGACCTGTCGAGGGGCTATCGCAAAGGGGCCGGCGCTGTGCCGGCCCCGTTGTTCGTTGTGATCACCTCCGGACGCGGTCGCACGCTAGCCACCCCGCTGCCATTCCGGGGGCGCTCCCGCTTTGCCGGTGACGGGATTCGACGACGGCAGGGGGACGCCGGCGATCAACCGGTCGGCCTCGGGTCGCTCGCCCGGTTCGCCGCGGAGGAGGTCGGGTCGCTGGCCGGGCGGATAGCCACCGATGACGACGAGATCGGTCGATTGGTCGAGGTTGCGATGCGCGGTGCCGGCCGGAAGGACGACGACATCGCCGGCGACGAGCTCGAGCGTCTCGCCATGTGGACCGCCGAGCCGGGCGGTGACACTGCCACGGCCTATGCCGAGCACCTCGTGGGCGGTGGCGTGGTAGTGGTGGTACGCGAAGATGCCGTTTCGCCAGATGCCCTCCCACCCATGCTCGCGGAACGTCTCCTCGATGGCATTGGGGCCCTCCGGGATGGCGTTTCGCCAAAGCAGCACCGGCAGGCGGCTGTTCGGGAAGACGCCGTCGTCGTCGAGGAAGAGGGTGTCGGGTTCCGGCATCGATGGTACCTCGGTGGAGCCGCATTGCCGCGAACGACCGCGCAGATTGCTGGCCATCGACTCGCAGGCCCGGTTATCCGGACAACGGACCTAGATGAAGCGTTGGGAATCGGTCGTGGGGGGGGGCCGTGTGGGCGCCCCGGGGCGGCGGGTATT
>JAEVYR010000084.1 GCA_023392645.1 Chloroflexota bacterium
CGCCCCGTTTTGCATCGTGATGCCTACCGAGGCTCGTGTGATCCGGAGACGAGCCGCGCGGCGCCACGAGTCGCCCCCGCCCCCGCCCACGATTCACGCGGAACCCGTGTGACAACGCTGCGGCTTAGCGTTTGCGGGTGCTGCTGAGTCTGGGTGGCCGGCGCATGTGCACGCCGCGCGCAACCGCCTCCCGGTGCTCGATGTGCTCCCGGGAGAGCACCCGGGACTCCACGCGAATATCCACGGCGATCAGCACCACGGCGATGATCCACGCCAGTAACGTCAGGTAGAGCCAGATGCGCGTACCCAGCGTGAAGGGGTTGATCTGGAGCCAGCCAACGACGAAGAAGAAGATGCCGAGCGATCCGATCCACAGCAGGATCGCGCCCCAGCGGCGAGCCGTCCGCACCCGCAGCAGGCGCCGCGACCACATGATGCCGGGCCGGCTGTACAGCGCGTACCCGATCAGCAACGCGATGGCGCAGAGCGCGAGGAACACCGCCGTGAATGGGGTGAATACCTCGTCCGGCCGCGGCACGCTCGTGAGGTAATCCCAGGAGAACGGCTCGCCCATGAGTCGAAATGCCTCCGGTCAGTGGTCAGGCCTGCTCGGTCAGGATCGCTCGCTGCACCTGCATGATCGCCTCGGTGACCTTGATGTCGCGCGGGCAGGCGTCGGTGCAGTTGAACACGGTGCGGCAGCGGAAGACGCCGGATTGCCGGTTCAGGATTTGCAGGCGCTGGCTCGCGCCCTTGTCTCGACTGTCGAAGATGAAGCGATGGGCGTTGACGATCGCGGCCGGGCCGACGTAGTCGTCGCTGGTCCACGTGATCGGGCAGGACGACGTGCATGCGGCGCAGAGGATGCACTTGGTGGTGTCGTCGAACCGTTCGCGCTCCTCCTGCGATTGTCGCCGCTCGCCCGAGCTCGGCGCGTCGTCGGCGATCATGTACGGCTTGATCGACTTGTAGGCGTCGAAGAACGGCTCCATATCGACCAGCAGGTCCTTCTCGACCTTGAACCCGATCAGCGGCTCGACCGTGATCCGCTTGCCGAGATCCTTCATCAGCATCTTGCAGGCGAGGCGATTGCGACCGTTGATCCGCATCGCGTCGGAGCCGCAAATGCCGTGCGCGCACGACCGGCGGTAGGTCAGCGTGCCGTCCTGCGTCCATTTGACCTGGTTGAGCGCGTCGAGCACCCGGTCGGTGCCTTCGACCTGAACCTGGTACTCCTCGAAATGGGCCTTCTCATCGATCTCCGGATTGAATCGCTTGATCCTGAGCGTTACCTCTTGCACGATGTCACCTCCCCGTGCGAACTGGTCCCGGTGTCGCTAGTACTTGCGTTCCTTCGGCTGGAAGCGCGTGATGCTGACCGGCTTCTTCTTGAGCGACAGCCCGGCGTCGGTGCGATAAATCAGGCTGTGGGCGAGCCAGTTCTTGTCGTCGCGATCCTGGAAATCCTCGCGATAGTGCGCCCCGCGGCTCTCCCGGCGGGCCAGCGCGCCGAAGACGATCGTCTCGGCGATGTCGAGCATGCACCCGAGTTCGAGCGCCTCGAGCAGGTCGGTGTTGTAGACCGATCCGCGATCCTGGATGTGGACGTTCTGGTATCGCTCCTTGAGCTCGGCGATCTTCGCCTGCGCCTCGTCCAGCCCCTGTTGGGTGCGGACCACCGAGACATCGTCCATCATCACATCCTGCATTTCCTTGCGAATGCTGACGGCGTGCTCGCCCGAGGTGCGCCCGAGAACCGCGTCGACCTGTGATCGCGCGTAATCCTCCGGGTTCTTTGGCAGCTCGACGAAGTCGGTCTCGCGAACGTGCTCGAGCATGTGCTTGCCCGCGCGGCGACCGAACACGACGAGATCCACCAGCGAGTTGGTGCCGAGTCGGTTCGCGCCGTGCACCGAGACGCAGGCGGCTTCGCCGGCCGAGTAGAACCCGGGGACAACGCTCGCTTCGGGATCGAAGACGACCTGCCCGTGCAGGTTGGTGGGCAGGCCACCCATCGCGTAGTGCGCCGTTGGCTGCACGGGGATGCCCTCGGTCTTCGGCTCGACACCGAGGTAGATGCGAGCGAAGTCGGTCACGTCCGGAAGCTTCTGGTCGATGACCTCGGGCGGCAGGTGCGAGAGATCGAGCAGGACGTAGTCCTTGCCGTCAATACCCCGGCCTTCGCGCACCTCCTGGTGGATGAAGCGCGAAACCATGTCGCGAGGCGCCAGGTCCTTCATCGTCGGGGCGTAGCGCTCAGCGAAGCCCTCGCCTTCGCTGTTGCGGAGGATGCCGCCCTCGCCGCGGGCCGCCTCGGAGACGAGGATGCCGAGCTTGTACAGCCCCGTTGGGTGGAACTGGTAGAACTCCATATCCATCAGCGGGATGCCCTGGCGGTAGGGGATGGCGATGCCATCGCCGGTGCCGGCGAGCGCGTTCGAGGTGATCCTGAACACCCGCCCGTAGCCGCCGCTGGCGATCAGCACGGTCTTGGCGTGGATGGTGTGCAGCTCGCCGGTCTTGATCTCGTACACGACGACGCCGCAGGCCTGCCCGTCGTCGGTGAACAGCACATCGAGCAGGTGGAACTCGTCGAAGAAGTTGACGTTGTGCTTGATGCCTTGCTGGTAGAGGGTCTGGATGATCATGTGGCCGGTGCGGGCGGCGGAGTAGCAGGCGCGACGGACCGGCGCGGCGCCGAAATCGCGGGAGTGCCCGCCGAACCGGCGCTGGTCGATCTTGCCTTCGGGGGTGCGGTTGACCGGCAGCCCAATGTGCTCGAGCTCGAGCACCGCGTCGATCGCTTCGCGCGCGAGCACCTCGGCGGCATCCTGGTCGACCACATAGTCGCCACCCTTGACGGTGTCGAACATGTGCCACTCCCAGTGGTCTTCCTCGACGTTGCCGAGCGCGGCGCTGATGCCGCCCTGGGCCGCGCCGGTGTGGGAGCGGGTGGGGTAGAGCTTGCTCACGACGGCGATGTTCGCCTGGCCCGCCATCTGGATCGCGGCCATCAGGCCGGCTCCGCCAGCGCCGACGATCACGGCGTCATACCGATGATAGGCCATTCAAGAACTCCTCCGGGTCGTGCCCCATGCTGATCTGCCCGGCGCCGAATGTCGCCGCCGGGCACAGTATATTTCGCCCTGACGCCATTGTATAACGCCGCACCGGGCCGGCAGTGACGGCCTTGCCGGGCTGTCGGCACGCTACTGGCGGTCGTGCTGCTTGTCAATCCGGCGTTCGGCGAGCACTCCGCTATACTCAGGCGACGACTCCCGGCGGCCCGCCGGCTTGCGACGACCCTACCGGAGTACCCATCCGTGACCTTTCTGACTTCCGCGTTTCGCGACCAGCTTGTGCCCATCGCCCGGCTCGTCAAGGAGCCGATCGCCGATCTCACCTTGCGCCTCGCCGAGATCCCGGCGCCGACGAATGATGAGGGGGAACGCGCCGTCGCGCTCGCGTCGATTTTGCGGGAGTCCGGTTTCGACGATGTCACGGTCGACGAGCTCCACAATGTCACGGGCCGCATCCGCGGGCGACGCGCGGACCGCGCGGTGCTGCTCGCGGCTCACACCGATACGGTCTTCCCGCGCTCGGTGGACGTGACCTCGCGCCGCGAAGGCGAGCGCCTGTTCGGTCCCGGCATCGGCGACAACACGATCAGCATCGCGACGGTCGTGCTCCTGAAAACCGTGCTGGACCGGTTGCAGGTGACTCCCGACGTGGACATCATCGTGACCGGGAACGTCGGCGAGGAGGGCCTCGGCGACCTGCGCGGCATGCGTGCCGTCATGGACGCGAACCCGGAGGTTGGGGCCGCGGTCGCGGTCGAGGGGCACGCGCTCGGTCGGATCACGCATCAGGGCGTCGGCAGCCGCCGTCTGGAGGTGACGCTGACCGGGCCGGGCGGGCATAGCTGGGGCGACTTCGGCCGGCCGAGCGCCATCCACGCCGCCGCCAGGCTGGTGGCGGAGCTCGATGCCTTGCCGCTTCCGGTCGATCCGAAGACGACACTCAACGTCGGCATGCTCAACGGGGGCATCAGCGTGAACACGATCGCCCCGGAGGCCCGGATGGTGATCGACATGCGCTCGCTCGATCAGGGGGCGCTGGAGCGGTTGGTGCACGAGGCCGAGGCCCGCATCGCAGCCGCTCGCACGAACGACATCGCGGTCGTCAGCACGGTCGTTGGGGATCGCCCGGCCGGCCGCCTGCCAGAGGATCAGGGGCTCGTGCCGATCGCGCGTGCATCGCTGGAGCTGCTCGACATCGACCCGACCCTCGACGCCTCCAGTACCGACGCCAACATCCCCATCAGTCGTCGGATACCGGCGATCTGCATCGGGGTTGCTTCGGGCGGCCACGCGCATCGGGAGGATGAGTACATCGACCTCGACCTGGTGCCGACCGGGGTTACACAACTCACCATGGTCGCCCTTGAAGCAGCCCGGTTGCTGGGCAATGATGAGTTGAGGATCGTTGACTGACCGGC
>JAEVYR010000130.1 GCA_023392645.1 Chloroflexota bacterium
TCTCTCCACCGTCTATGGCAAGCTCGGCGTCGCCTCCCGCGCCGACGCGAGCGCCTACGCCCGCAGCCACGACATCGACTGACGCCACACCCCTGTTTCCCGACCATCCGTCTGCAACCCGGTTGCAGGCCATGACGCTGCCCACCCCCTGCAATTTACAACCTGAGGTTGGATGCGCCGGCGACGATCGAGACGCATGATCGTCGCAACCCTGGGACCCGGGACATGATCCGCAAGCGATTGGGTCGACATCCGATATAGGGGAGAGGTGCATCATGACTCCGCGACACCCATTCGACGACACATCCCCAACGCCCCGCTTCGTCTCTCGCCGTGCCGCCCTGCGCGCACTCGGAGGCGCCGCGGCAGGCACGGCGCTCGGGATCGCCACCTATGGTGGTGCGGCCGCCACGCAGACGCTTCCCGTCTCCGCCGAGCACATCGAACCGACCGCCGGCACCTGGAAGGGCTGGCTTCTGACATCCGGCGACCAGTTCCGTCCGGCCTCACCGCCGGATGAGGCAACGGCGAAAAACGACCACGACGAGTTGATGGCGCTGGCGGCTGCGCGGGACGACGCCGCGCTCGATCGCATCGCCTTCTGGAACGCCGGCGCTCCCGCCTACCGCTGGAACGAGGTGACGATCGACCACCTCCTCGCTAATGGCATCGGTGGACCGCCAGCGGTTCGGACCCTGGCGCTGGTGCACACGGCGATCGCCGATGCGACCATCGCCACCTGGGACGCGAAGTACGCGTACAACCGGCCACGCCCCGCGACGGCGATGCCCGAACTCACCACCGTGATCGCCACTCCGGCCAGTCCCGCCTATCCATCCGAGCACGCGGCGACCGCGGCCGCAGCATCTGCCGTGCTGGGCTTCCTTTACCCGGACGCCGCCGCGACCTTCGACGCGCTTGCCGAGGAGGCAGGGCAGTCGCGCCTGCTCGCCGGCACCGATTACCCCTCCGACGTCGCGGCCGGCATGGAGATCGGCCGTCAGGTGGCCGAACTGGCGATCGCGCGAGCGAAGACCGATGGCTCCGACGCGAAGTGGACCGGCAGCGTGCCGACCGAACCCGGCAAGTGGAATGGCACTGACCCCGTCGCGCCAATGGCCGGAACGTGGCAAACCTGGACGCTTGAGGCAAACGACCAGTACCGGCCCGGTCCACCGCCGGCCTACGACTCGGAGCAGATGGCGATCGAGTTGGAGGAAGTGCAAACGTTCGAGCGAACCCCGATGACCAACCTCATCGCCAGCTACTGGCAGTACTACGGCGGTCGCGCATCCTTCGAGCTCTACACCGATCACCTCAGCCAGAAGCTCTTCGAGGAGCATCTGGATGACAACCCGCCGCGCGCGGCACGCTCCTACGCAATGATGGCCGTTGCGTTCACCGACGTGTTCACGTCATGCTTCGATGCCAAGTACGCCTACTGGGGAATTCGTCCGCATCAGCTCGACCCGACGCTGGAAACCGTCTTCCCGGCGCCCAATCACCCCAGCTATCCGGCCGCGCATGCCAGCGTCGGCGGGGCGATGGAGACGGTGCTCGGCGAGCTCTTCCCGCGCGATGCCGAGTACTTCACGAGGATCGCGGACGACGAGAGCTGGTCGCGGCTGTGGGCCGGCATCCACTTCCGCAGCGACATCGAGGCTGGGCGCCAGCTCGGCCGCAACGTCGGCCACCGCGTCGTCGCGCACGCGCGGCAGGACGGCGCGGATTGACCGGGTGCCAGGGTGACGCCTGACGCCTCGCCCGATTCCTGAGATGACCGCAGCGATGCCAGGGCTACCGTCGGTTGGGACGGTAGCCTTGGCGTCACCATGCCTGACCCACTTCGGGCCGCCGCTCTCCGGGTATCATGGAATCCTGCGATGGCAGCACCTGCCACCGCGGGTTTGTCTTGCGCTCCAGAGCATCCGGAGTTTTCGCCTTGCTTTCGACGTCATCGTTATCCGATGCACCCTCCCGGCACATCCCGCTGCGCGAGCTCACCCGCCGGTTCTTCTCCTACTACCGGCCCCACCGGGGACTGTTCGTGCTCGATTTCGGCAGCGCCATCGTCGTCGCCCTGCTCGAGCTCGCCTTCCCCATCGCCGTCCAGCTCTTCATCGACGACCTGCTGCCGGGCGAGGACTGGGGCCTGATCGCCGCCGCCGCCGTCGCCCTCCTGCTCATCTACCTGCTCACCACCGGGTTGATGGTGATCGTCAACTACTGGGGGCACATGCTCGGGATCAACATCGAGACCGAGATGCGCCGCAAGAGCTTCGATCACCTCCAGAAGCTCAGCTTCCGCTTCTACGACAACGCCCGCACCGGCCACATCATCGGCCGCGTCACCAAGGACCTCGAGGATATCGGCGAGGTCGCCCACCACGGTCCGGAAGATGCCTTCATTGCCGTGATGACCTTCGCCGGCGCGCTCGGCGTGATGTTCTGGGTCGATCCCGGGCTGGCTGGCATCACCGCCGTGATCGTGCCGGTCACCGCGTGGATCACCACCCGCTACGGCGGCCGCATGACCCGAACCTGGCGGCGCCTGTTCGCCCGCGTGGGCGAGTTCAACGCGCGCATCGAAAGCAACGTCGGCGGCATGCGCGTGGTCCAGGCCTTCGCCAACGAGGATCACGAGCGCGCGCTCTTCGCCGCGGACAACGCCAACTACCGTGATACCAAGCTGGAGGCCTACCGGATCATGGCCGCCAGCATGTCGCTGACCTATCTCAGCATGCGCCTGACGCAGCTCGTGATCATGGTCGCCGGCGCCTGGTTCGTGCTCAACGGCAGCCTCACCCAGGGTGGGTTCGTCAGCTTCCTGCTGCTGGCCAACGTCTTCTTCCGTCCGATCGAGAAGATCAACGCGATGATCGAGCTCTACCCGCGCGGCATCGCCGGCTTCCGCCGCTACCAGGAGCTCATGGCGGTCGATCCCGAAATCGTCGACCGACCCGATGCGATCGACGCCGGCGACCTGCGCGGGCACATCCGTTACGAGCACATCACCTTCGGCTACACGGACGAGCGGCCCGTCCTGCGCGACATCGACTTCGAGGTGCTGCCCGGCGAGACGGTCGCCTTCGTCGGCCCCTCCGGCGCCGGCAAGACGACGATCTCCTCCTTGCTGCCGCGGTTCTACGATGTCACAGCCGGCCGCATCACGATCGACGGCATCGATGTTCGCGACATGACGCTGGCGTCGCTGCGGCGCGAGATCGGCATCGTCCAGCAGGATGTCTTCCTCTTCGGCGGCAGCATTCGCGAGAACATCGCCTACGGCCGCCTCGGCGCCAGCGACGACGAGATTCGCGAGGCCGCTCGCCGGGCGAGGCTCGACACGGTGATCGCCGAAATGCCCTACGGGCTCGACACCGTCATCGGCGAACGCGGCGTGAAGCTCTCCGGCGGACAGAAGCAGCGCCTCTCGATCGCGCGGATGTTCCTGAAGAACCCGCCGATCCTGATCCTCGACGAGGCGACGTCGGCGCTGGACACCGCCACCGAGCAGGCGATCCAGCAGTCGCTCGCCGAGCTGTCGGTCGGCAGGACAACGCTGGTAATCGCCCACCGGCTGGCGACGATCCAGCACGCCGACCGGATCATCGTGATCGACCCCACCGGCATCGCCGAGGAGGGGACCCACGACGAGCTGCTGACCCGCGATGGTGCCTACCGCCGCCTGCACGACGCCCAGTTCCGCGCCGCGGCGGTGTAGCGTGGCTGCGGCCTGCAATGGGAGGTGAATCGCTACGCCACCGCCCGGTCGAGCGGAGTGCGTCATGATTGCGCTGGTCGACAACAAGCGAGACGAGATCGCCGCCCTGTGCCGACGGTGCGGTATCCGACGCCTGGAAATATCCGGATCAGGCGCGGCCAGTCGCTTCGATCCAGAGACAAGCGATCTGGATTTCGTCGTCGATCTCGGAGAGTACGACGAGACGGTCGGCGATCGCTATTTCGATTTCGCGGATGCGCTCGAAGCGCTGCTCGGGCGGCCTGTGGACCTGCTCACAGAGCGCTCCATACGAAATCCGTATCTCAAGGCTGCGATCCACAGGCAACGAAAGACAGTCTATGAAGCCGGAAACCGCGAAACGGTTGCATGATGCCTATGCGGCGGCAACCGAGCTTCAGCAGTTCATCGATGGGCACACGGCGGCGAGCTTCGATCGCGATCGCGGCCGCCAGTTGATCGTCCACTGGGGTGGTGCGAACGATCGCCTTCCGGCCCTGGTCGACGAGCTCGGCAGGCTGCTGTGCGATGCACCCCCACCGGAGCGCGGGCAGCCGCCGCAGGGCTTCCTGCATCCTGTCCTGAACGCTGGGGCGATACCCGGATTCGATCCCGCCCAGATTCATGACGGATTGACGCATGGCCGACAACGACCTCATCACCACCTGGACCGACCGGCTGCGGCACGAGATTCCGGACGCCGTCGCGGTCCTGCTCAAGGGCAGCCACGTCTGGGGCGATGACGGACCGCACAGCGATATCGATTTCGACGTGCTCGTCGACGGTCCCGAAACCGAGCGCTACCCGCTCTGGATCGAGCCGGATGCCTCGGGCCGGCTGCGGCACGTTTCAGCCGGTGTCCGTGATCTCGCCAGCTGGATCGCGGATGGCAACGAGCCCGAGCCGTGGGCGCTCGGCTTGCCGGTTCGCGAGCCGACTCGCCTGCTC
>JAEVYR010000133.1 GCA_023392645.1 Chloroflexota bacterium
CGGGTCGCCAAACGCCTTGAAGAACGACAGGTTACGCACGGCCGCGTAGGCGGTCGCGATCTTGCCGATGATCTCCGTCAGGTACATCAGAAACATCACCGCCGCCGGCACCCCGACCGCGACCGCCTTTTGCCGAGCCGCCGCCGAGAGCGCCAGTGCGAGGCCCCCGGCCGCCATCGTGATCGGGAAGACGTTCAGCGCCGCCGCCATCGACGCGCCGAAGCCCAGGTCGACGTCGATCGCCACGGCCACCAGCCAGCTCACGACGCCCAGCACCAGCAGCATCGCCAGCATCAGGATCGCCGTCGCCAGCCAGTAGGCGACAACGTAGACCGGCCGTGGCAGCGGGTTGCCGAAGAGCAGGTCGAGCGAGCCGCGCTCCTCCGCCCCGGCGATCGCCCCGGCGAAGATCGTGATCGGGATGAACATCAGCACAAGCGGCAGGAAGTTGAACACCTGCGACGACAGGTACGGCTCGATCGTGCTCATCGACTGGAGGTTGAACGCCTCGCGCATCGATTCCGGATACTGCGAGACATCCAGCACGCCCGACTTCTCGAACGCCGGGAAGGAGAGGATCATCAGCGCCGTGTAGACGGTCACGCCGAGCGTCCAGAACAGCACGCCGCGATAGTGCTTGCGAACCAGGTGGGGCAGCTCGACCAGCAGGGCGTTCGGCTCCCGGCTGGCCGCGATGCGAGTCCGGGCGGGGACCGTGGCGGTGGTGTCGCTCATGCCGTCGCTCCTTTCGCGGTTTCACCGTTGTAGTAGCGCAGGAACATCTCTTCCAGCGACGGACGCTCGATGTCGATCGCGGCGAGGTCGTACTCGCCGGCGAGATGGATCACCGTGTTGATGTCGCCATGCGCCTGGAAGGCGAGGTGCTGGTTGCCGGTCGCCACGAGGTGGTCGACGCCCGGCAGGTTGGCGAAGCGCGCGATCACCTCCGGGCCGACCGGTGCGGCGAAGCTGAGGGCGACGTGCCGAAAGGCGCGGGCGGTCAGCTCGCGCGGGTTGTCGGTGGCCACGAGCTCGCCTTCGCGGATGATGCCGACACGGTCGGCGACCCGCTCGATCTCGGGCAGGACGTGCGACGAGAAGAAGACCGTCTGCCCGCGTCCTTTCGCTTCGACCAGCAGGTCGAGGAAGGCGTCCTGCACCAGGGGGTCGAGCCCGCTGGTCGGCTCGTCGAGCATGATCAGGCGCGGCTGGTGGAAGAGGGCGGTGACGATGCCGATCTTCTGCTTGTTGCCGCGCGAGAGCCGCCGCGTGGGGCGGTCGAGGTCAGCATCGAGACGGGCGGCGACTTCCTCGGCGTAGGAAAGATCGGTGATGCCCCGCAAGCCGGCGTAGAGCTTCACCAGCTCGCGGCCGGTCATGCGGTCTTCCATCGAGAACTCGCCCGGAAGGTTGCCGACGTGGCGCCGAATCTCGACGCTGTCGTTGACGATGTCGAGCCCGAAGATGCGGCCGGTGCCGCTGGTCGGCGTCATGAAGCCGAGCAGGGTGCGCATCGTGGTCGATTTGCCGGCGCCGTTGGGGCCGAGGAAGCCGAACACTTCGCCCTCTTCGAGGGTGAGATCGACATCGTGGATGCCGCGATTGGCGCCGTAGGTCTTCGTGAGGCGATCGGTCACGATCGCGGGGGTGGTCATGATGGCTCAGATTCGATACGCGGTTGCCAGTTTTCGAGAAAGTCGCCGAGGGCGGCATCGTAGTCCTCGAGGAACTGGATCGAGTTGACGAGCGCGTGCCGGCGCTCGGGCGGGCTGGAGTCGTGGATCGCCAGGCCACGTCGAAAGAGGTCGAGAAAGGTTCCGATCTCCGCGCGCTCGCTCCGTGCCGCCTGCCCGAACGGGTTGGCGGCGACGCGGAACCAGTCGCGCCGGTCGCCGGGGTGCGAAACGCGCTGGATGAACCGCATCTGGATCAACTGGCGGGTGACCTGGCTCACCGAGCCCCGGCTGATGCCCAGGGTGGCGGCGATATCGGCGGCGGTCAACTCGGGGACATCGGCGATGTAAAGCAGAGCGATCACCCGGCCCTGCGTCGCGTTGGCGGAGAAGCGCTCCCAGAGCGAGGCGAAGTCGTCGATGAACCGTTGCTGCTGTGGCGTGAGCTCCATGGGGGGCGCCGTTTCCTTGATGCCCGGTGACGGGTGCCGCGGCCGATCGTCCGGCTCGTGGCACGCATGATACGCCTGTCAAAATATTCAGTCAATACTGAAACCACCAAACGTCATCGCGCGATCTGGATGCGCGACTCCGCCGGCTCGCGGCACGAGTCGCCCGGGGCGGCAAGGGCGCGGGAGGTGCTGCGGATCGGCATCGAGCGGGCCGCGGATTTGGTGGAGGTGCCTCCGCGGGGGTGGGTGCCAATCCCTGTCTCCGGAGCAGCTGTGTTGCCCATGCACGGTTGCCGAAAGGCCCATGGAATCAGGGATATCTCCGGACGCAACGGCCCGGAAGGGCCACGGTCAAGGTGTCTTTTCACCGCCCATGACGTACAATGCATTTCTACGTATCGGAGGAAGCGCGTATCGATAGGCGTGCGGGTCGCGCCTTATTGTGTTTTGTCCGGAAGTTTTCACATGATTTCAATCAAGTAGGCGGAGGTCAGGTACTTGATCGCACTTGAACATGTCTCAAAGGTCTACCGGTCGGGCGGGCAGGATATCCGCGGCGTCGACGACATCTCGTTCGAGGTCGCCGATGGCGAGTTGTGCGTCCTCATTGGTCCATCGGGGTCCGGCAAGACGACCACGATGCGGATGATCAACCGCCTCGAAACGGCGTCCGAGGGCACGATCTCGATCGACGATCGGGACATCACCTCGCTCAACGTCGTCGAGCTGCGGCGCCATATCGGCTATGTCATCCAGCAGGGTGGGCTCTTCCCGCACTTCACGGTGGCGGAGAACGTCGCCGTCGTGCCGAAGCTGCTCGGCTGGAAGAAGGGGCGCCGGCGCGAGCGCGCCGATGAGCTGCTCGAGCTGGTCGGGCTCGATCCGTCGCTCTTCGCCGACCGCTACCCGCGCCAGCTCTCCGGCGGGCAGCAGC
>JAEVYR010000169.1 GCA_023392645.1 Chloroflexota bacterium
CCGACCTGGCCCACAAGATCGACGTCATGGCGCGGGAGCGGCGGCTCAAGCGTGAGCCGGAACCCGCGCCCGCGAGCCAGACGCCCGGGTTCCTGCTCGGCCTCGTCGTGGGCGCGATCATCGGCGCGGTGCTGGCGACCCTGTTCGGCAAGGGCAACACCCAGGTGATGGATCAGTTCGCCCACACCGCCGAATCGCTCAAGGACACCGCCTCCGACACCTACCACCAGGTCAAGGGTGACGCCACCGATCAGGGACAGGCGTTCACCAGCCAGTTCGGCGACGACGCGGCGATCGAGCGCGAGGTCAACGGCAACGAGCTCGTCGACACCGCCGCCGACACGGTCGACTCGGCGTCGGAGGACGTTCAGGACGCCGTCGACGAGGTGCGGGACGACATCGATCGGGCCTGATCGACAGCCAATTTAGAGATATTCGTGCAGACCCGGGCCACAGTGCCCGGGTTTTTCGTACGGCCATTCCATGGGTGCCACCAGGTTTGCGTGGGGCGTCATCCTCCGGATTTGCGCGTGCCGCTGTTGACGCGCTCGGCGCTGGCGACTACGCTTTCGGCCAGTTTCCCAGTTCAGGATCGCCGGCTCGGCCGGCATCGGCGTCGCCATTGGCGGATGCGAGGAGTTGTTCGTGGAACGACGACGGTTTCGGCAGCGTTCGGCCTTTCTTGCGGTGATCGCCCTGACGCTGTTCGCGGTTGCCTGTGGCCGCGCTACCCAGGAGCAGATCGACCAGGCGCTCGGCATCACGCCGGAGCCGACCTCCAGCGCCACCGAGCTCGCCCAGGCTGACAGCGCCGCCAGCGCGGCCGCGTCACCTGCTGACGAAACCGTCGGCATCGCCGCGCTCGGGCAGTCGAAGTTCCAGTTCAACTGCCAGATATGCCACAAGCCCGGCGGCAGCGCGCCCGCGCTGACCGAGCCGGGAGGGCCATATCAGGACCTCGATTACGCCACGCTCTATCCGATCGTGCGGGAGGGCGAGGGCGGTCACACGCCGAAACCCGGCCCGATCGCCGAGTTCAAGCTCACCGACGACGATATCGCCAACATCGCGGCATACATTCGCGAGCAGACCGCGCCGTAGGTCCGGATCGCCCCTGGCGGCGTCCGCCGGGGCGGTACAATGCCGGTGTCGAATCTGGGCGGCGCCCGCGCCGCGCGTGACGGGCACCCTGGCCGTGGTTGTCTTTCCCATTCTCTCTGCCGCCATCGCCGCGCTCTGCGCGGTCGTGATGGCTCGCGACGCGTATCGGCGTCCGCGCCCCGACAAGATCGCCTGGCTAGTCGCATTCACGATGTTCGCGCTGGCTGCCGGCGCCGACGCCGCTGGCCGCGAGCTCGGCTGGACCGAGTGGCTGGCTCGGCTCTACTACGCGACAGGTCCGGCGCTCGTGGTCGCCTTCCTTGCCATCGGCGAGCTCTACCTGCTGTTCCCGAATCGCATGGGCCGCTTCGCCCCCGGCGCGACCGTGCTGTTGACTGCCGTTTGGGCCACGCTCGTGCTCGGCGCGCCGATCGACCAGGCGCGGCTGGCGGCGGAAGGGTGGGAGGCGATCGATCGTGCCGGCGCGCTCAAGGCAATGTCGCTGACGATCAACATCGTCGGGACCCTCATCATCGTGGGCGGGCTGCTCTGGTCGATTTGGCGCTTCAGCCGCACCGGCGCGTTTCGCAACCGGATGCTCGGCTGCTCGCTGATCGTCGCCGGCACCCTCTCCGTGGCGATGGGCGGCACCCTCACCCGCCTCGGGCATTACGAATACCTCTATATCGCCATGTCGGTCGGCATCGCGTTGATCTTCGGCGGCGTCCTGTGGTCTCGCCGGCCGGACAGCCCCGCCGTTCCCGCCGGCGCCGAGGCCTCGACCTCCGGCGCCGAGGACCAGACCACCGGCGCCGGTGAGCCGCGACGCCAGCCGGTCATCGACGGGGTTGCCGAGCCGCAACTCGTGGAGGAGCTGGTGTTCCTTGCGGAGAAGGTGCTGCCTGGCACGCCGGAGGAGGTCCGCTCCGTCTGCGCGGCGTGGAGCGTGCAGACCGATGACGATCCCGCAATGAGCCGCCGCGATGCTCGCCAGGCGTGGCGACTGCGCAAGCACCTGCCGATCGTCGCGCAGGACCGGTTCGACGCGCTCCCCGTGCCGGAGCGCCGGGCAGTGATCGAGCTCGCGGCCGAGGTGCTGCAGCTCCCGGCGCTGACGCGCGTCGACGAGGCGCAACGCTTGCCGCGCGAGTCGATGCGGCTGGAGGGCTGACCCCGGCCAGGCAGGCCTGATTCGGGCCTTGCGGTGGGCAACGTGCCCCGAATTCCGCCGTGGCGCGACCGGGGCTGTGGTAGAAAAGACGTAACGGGTGCCATCCATCCCGGTGGCATTCGGCGGCAGCACACCCGCCTCCCACACCGGCCGGAGGCTCGCGCGCCTGCCATCTGGCCGGATGTCAGTCAGGACCCCGCACCGATGACCTGGGTAAACGATCCCAATCCAGCCTTGCTGGTGCTCATCGTCGCCATGTTGGCGCCGGTGGCAACGGTCATCGTCGGCTATTGGGAACCGCGCCGGGTCTCGGTCATCGCCGTCGCGGCGGCGGCGACGGCGTTTCTCACCGCCCTCTGGGGCGCCATGCAAGACCCATCGTCGTGGGATGCTCCCTGGATCGAAACCTGGAACGTGCATCTGGCCATCAGGCTCGACGGCCTCGCGGCGATGTATGCGCTGCTCGCCACCGGCATCGGCCTGCTCGTCACGATCTACGCCGCCGGGTACATGCCGCTCCATCGCGCGCACAAGGGCCAGAGCTTCCTCGCGGCCGTACGGTTTTACGCCCTGTTGCACCTCTTCATGGCGTCGATGGTCGGCCTCGTGATGGCGCAGGATCTCATCCTGATCTTCGTCTTCTGGGATCTCACCGCGATCGCCTCATACTTCCTGATCGGTTTCGACACCGACGAAGAGGCCTCCCGCGACGCCGCCATGATGGCGCTGCTGGTGACGGTGATCAGCGCCATCGGCGTGCTGCTCGGGGCCGTGATCCTGTGGAGTGAGTACGACACGTTCTCCCTGCCGGAGTTGATCGACCTCGCCGAGCCGTCCGCGCCAGTGACATGGGCGGTCGCGCTCATTCTCGCCGGAGCGCTGGCCAAAAGCGCCCAGTTCCCGCTGCACTTCTGGCTGCCGCGTGCGATGGCCGCGCCGACCCCGGTTTCGGCCTACCTGCACTCCGCGGCGATGGTGGCCGCCGGCGTCTTCCTGGTTGGCCGGATCTACCCGCTCGTGGCGCTCGACGGCCGCCTGTCGACCGCGCTGATCATCATCGGCGGCGCCTCGATGGTCGTCGGTGGGGTCGTCGCGCTGACGCGTGACGTGCTCAAGCAAATCCTTGCCTATTCCACGGTGTCGCAGTACGGCTACGTCGTGCTGATGTTCGGGATCGGCGGTCAGGAGGGCGTGATCGGGGCGACGTTCTACGTCATCGCCCACGCCATCGTCAAGAGCGCGCTGTTCATGACGGCGGGCGCCGTCACCGAGTCGACCGGGGCGAGCGCGCTCGACGGCGTCGGCGGGCTCGCCCGGCGCATGCCGCTGCTTGCCGCCGGCAGCGCGCTTGCCTCGGCCGGCATGATCGCGCTCCCGCTGACGATCGGGTTCTTCAAGGATGAGCTCTTCTTCGCCGCCGCCCATCACGAGGGCCGCGCGATGCAGATCTTCGCGGTCATCGGCGCGGCGCTGACCTTCGCCTACATCGGCCGGTTCTGGATTCGTATCTTCCTCGGACCGGCGCGCGGCGAGGTGACGCCCCAGACATTCCTGCTCACCGCGCCGGTCGTGGCCCTCGGGCTGCTCGCCCTGAGTGGCGGGATCTGGATCACGCCGTTCGCGCATGTCGCCGAGAAAGCAGCGACCGTCAGCCTGGGCGCGCCCGCGCCGATTCACGTCGCGTACCCGGCCTCGCTCACACCGGAGATCGCGATGGCGATCGTCGTCTACGCGCTCGGTACGACCATCGTGCTCACCGAGCGGTGGTGGAGCCAGGCGCTGCGCGCGCTTGTGGAGGTTGGCGATCGGCTCGGCCCGACGAACCTCTACGCGGTGACCTTGCGGGCGCTCAATCGCCTGTCGGACAGCACGCACGACTTCGAGGTGCGTGATCTTCGCAGCCGCATCGCCACCATCCTGATCCCCGCCGGCGTGCTGGTGGTGCTCGCCGTGATCGTCACGCCGACCCAGGGGACGTTCCGCGTCGGCGCCATCGACGAGAACGAACTGCCGCTGGCCATGATGGTGGTCGTCGCGGCCATCAGCGGCGTCGTCGTCACGATCCCGCGGGATCACCTTCGGATCGCGCTGACGC
>JAEVYR010000223.1 GCA_023392645.1 Chloroflexota bacterium
TATCGTGACGGCCGGCGGACGGGTGCTGACGGTGGTCGGCATCGGCGACGACCACGCCGCGGCGCGGGAGCGCGCTTATGCCGCCGCCGGCCGCATCAGCTTCGAGGGCGCCCAGCGCCGCGAGGACATCGCCCTGCGCGAGGCCGTCTCCAGCACCGCCTGAGCCGGCGTCAGCGCTCCGGGTCAGCGAGACCGAGGGCGACCGCCGCCCGCGCCGCCTCGACCCGCGTCGCGACTCCCAGCTTCGCGATGATCCGCGCCACGTGTCCCTCGGCGGTCCGGCGGCTGATGAACAGCGCCTCGGCGATCTCCCGATCCCGCCGCCCTGCGGCGAGTAACCGCAAGACATCCCGCTCCCGCGGGGACAGGGGGTGCCGGGGTCCCGGACCCGCGCACGGGCCCTCTGCCGGGGAGGACACCATCAACACCTCGGCGATCGCCTCGGACAGCGAGAGATCGCGCCCGGCGGCATAGACCTCGTCGAAACGGTCGGCAGGCAGCGCGTCGCGGACGTCTCCCATGGCGCGCTCGTACCCGAGCCTGTCGATGGGAAGGGCGATCGGCACGCCGAACGTTTCGACCAGGCCAGCCGCCGCCCCCAGCAACCGCGCCGCCCGCTCGGGTTGGCCTCGGGAAAGGGAGTCCATCACCGTGCCCTGCAATGCGGCGATCACGGCGCGAAGGTCGCTCCGCTCGCCCAGCACGGTCAGGGCTTCGCGGTAGGCCGACATCGCCACCGTGAAGTTCCCCTGATCCCGAGCGAGGTCCGCCAGGCTGCAGAGGACGCGGGCCGAGCCGGTGAGGTAGCCGTGCTCGCGACAGGTGGCAAGCGCCTGCTCGTGCCAGCGGGCCGCCGCGTCGAGATCACCGCGGGCGTGCGCCACGGTGCCCATGTTTGACAACGCGCGCGCGGACATGGCCGCGGCGAGCGACGCGTCCGGGAAGGTTTCGACCACGGCCAGTGCCTCGTTCAGCGCCACCGACGCTTGCTCGTACTCTCCCTGCTGCAACTCGATCGCACCCTGCCAGATGAGCGCCAGCGCCAGCGCGCCGGAGTCGTCGTGCCCGCGCAGCAGGGCGATGCCCTGGGCGACGAGCGCCCTCGCGCGATCGGGCTCGCCCAGGAGGTCGAGAAAGAGCGCGAGATAGGGCAGAGCGCGTCCGCGCAGCGCGGGATCGGCGCACGATCCGGCCGCCAGCGCGGGATCGGCGCACGATCCGGCCGCCAGCGCGCGTTCGATCCACACGCTCCCCTCGCGATAGTGATTGCGCTCGTACCAGTACCCGCCCAGCGCGACCACCAGGCGCAGCAGGCGGTTCGTGTCACGGCGCCGGTCCAGCCACTCGAGCACCTGGCGAATGTTGGCGTGCTCGGCTGCAAGACGTGAGAGGTACCGCTCGGCTCCCGGCCTGCTTGCCGCAAGTGGGAGCTGTTCCCCGAGAGCGAGGCACCAGTCCGCGAGGGCATCGAGCGTCGCGTCCAGCTCATGTGCGGCAAGCCGTCCCAGGGCGAAGGCCCGAATGGGCTCCAGCATCGTGAAGCGAGGGTCATCGTCGCCAGACCGCTGGATCAGGCTCGCATCGACCAGCACGGCGAGGGCGGTCACGGGATCGCACCCTGGCGCGTCGTCCCCTGCCGGGGCACCCACGGCCTCGGCGGCGGCGAGCGAGAATCCGCCGACGAACACGCCAACCCGGCGAAAGAGCCGTCGGGAGGCCGGTGGGAGCAGGTCGTAGCTCCAGGCGATGGCGTCGGTCATCGTGCGCTGGCGATCCGGGGCATCGCGCCGGCCACCGATCGGCAGGGGCAGATGCGCATCGATGCGGGCGAGCAGCGCGTCGGGCGGCAGCACGGTGACCTGGCTGGCGGCCAGCTCGATCGCCAGCGGCAGCCCGCCGAGACGCTGGCAGATCGCGTTCACTGCGGCTGTGTTGGCCGGCGTGAGCGCGAAGGACGGCAGGATCGCCCGGGCCCGGTCCGCGAAGAGCCGTACCGCCGGCGCAAGCACGGCCGGTCCGACCGAGGGGCCACCGGCCGCATCGGCCAGCAACAGTGGTGGCACCGGCAGCGCGTACTCCCCACCGATGCGCAGCAGCGCGCGGCTGGTCACCAGCAGCTTGAGGCGCGGGCAGCTTCCGAGCAGATCAGCAACCAGCGGCGCCGCCTCCAGCACATGCTCGAAGTTGTCGAGTACGAGCAGCGCCTGCGCATCGTGCAGGGCCGCGACCAGCACCTCTCTGCCACTCGCGCCGGCGACCTCTGGAAAGCCGAGCCGTTCGGCGATCGCTGCGGCGACCAGACCCGCGCTCCGCACTTCCGCCAGCATGGCGACGTGGACGCCATCGGCGAAATCCGCCCCGAGCAGCCGCGCTGCCTCGATGGCCAGGCGCGTCTTGCCGATACCGCCGGCCCCCGTCAGCGTCAACAGGCGAACATCCGGGCGGCCGAGCATGGCCACGATCGCCGCCAGCTCGCGCTCGCGCCCGATCAGCGCCGTGCTCGGCGCCGGCAATGCATCCTCACGGCCAGCCAGCCGATCGGGATCAGCTACCCGCGGCGCGCAGGCGCCTCGCCGCTCGCGCCAGGCGTCCAGCGCCGTCGCCTCGATGACGAAGACGCCGTGCCGCTTGACGGCGGGGAGATCACCCCGGGCGATCGCGCGCCGGATCGTCCGCTCGCTCACGCCAACGCGGGCGGCCGCGTCCAGCGCGGTCACCCGATCAGCGTCACGCCGGTGTCCGGTGTCCGGTGTCCGGTTCACGCCGGGGACGGTCACGGGAAGGAAGCGATGCGGGCGACGGCCCCCGCCGGGCGTCGGGGCCCCGCGCCAGTCATGAGTAACCGCGCGTCCATGGCGAATCCCCCTCCGGGGCACACCGATCATGATCGTGACGAACTGGTC
>JAEVYR010000231.1 GCA_023392645.1 Chloroflexota bacterium
GCCGGGGCTGGTGCGCGGCCCAACCGCCAGATCGGCAGAGACGAACCCATGCTCTATTTTTCCCGCTGGAAGACCATCGCCATCTGGGCGGTCGTGCTGATCGGCGTCGTCTTGTCGGTCCCGAACATTCTGCCCCAGCGCGTGCTGGACAGTCTGCCGAGCTGGGTTCCCTCGCGGACCATGACGCTCGGCCTCGACCTGCAGGGCGGTTCCCACATCCTGCTGCAGGTCGACCGCAACGACCTGATCAACGAGCGGCTGCAGACGATTCGCGACGAGATTCGCACGACGCTGCGTGACGCCCGCATCGGCTATACTGGACTTTCCAGCACTGCGCAGGCGGTGCAGGTGCGTATCCGCGAGCCGGGGCAGGTCGAGCAGGCCAAGACCGCGCTCGCCTCGCTGACGCAGCCGATCTCCAACAGCCTGTTCGGCTCGGGGTCGATCTCCGAGGTCGAGATGACCGAGCCGGAGCCGGGTCTGCTGCGCTTCACGCTCACCAGTGACGGCATCAGCTACCGGCTCTCGTCCGCTGCCGCCCAGTCGATCGAGGTCATCGGTCGCCGCATCAACGAGCTCGGCACCACCGAGCCGATCATCCAGAGGCAGGGCGCGGACCGCATCCTGGTCCAGGTTCCCGGCTTGCAGGATCCGCAGCGGCTGAAGGACATCCTCGGCCAGACCGCGAAGCTCACGTTCCAGATGGTCGACCAGTCGATGCCGGTCCAGGAGGCCATCCAGGGCCGTCCGCCGGCTGGCTCGTCCATCATGTACTCGGTTGACGATCCGCCCGTTCCCTACCTGATCGAGGACCGCGTCATCGTTTCGGGCGAGAACCTGGTCGACGCGCAGGCTACCTTCGACCAGCGCACCAATGAATCGGTCGTCTCGTTCCGCTTCGACAATCGCGGCGCGACGCGCTTCGGTCAGGCGACGCAGCAGAATGTCGGGCGGCTGTTCGCCATCATCCTCGACAACCAGGTGATTTCGGCTCCGCAGATTCGCGAGCCAATTCTCGGCGGCACGGGCCAGATCTCCGGCAACTTCACGCCCGAATCGGCCAATGACCTTGCAGTGCTGCTGCGCGCCGGCGCGCTGCCGGCCAACCTGACCATCGTTGAGGAGCGCACGGTCGGTCCGAGCCTGGGCGCCGATTCGATCGCCGCCGGCAAGCTGGCCTCGCTCGTCGGCGCCATCCTGGTCGTCGGGTGCATGCTGGTGGTCTATGGCAAGCTCGGCCTCATCGCCAATCTCGCGCTGTTGGCCAACGTCGCGCTGATGGTCGCGGCGCTGACGGTGCTTGGCGCGACGCTGACGCTCCCCGGCATCGCCGGCATCGTGCTGACCATGGGCATGGCGGTCGACTCCAACGTCATCATCTTCGAGCGCGTCCGCGAGGAGCGGCAATCCGGGCGCTCCATGGTCCAGTCTTTCGACTCCGGCTTCGCGCGGGCGCTGGCGACCGTGGTGGACGCCAACCTGACGACGCTGATCGTCGCCGTGATCCTGTTCTACATGGGCACCGGGCCCGTGCGCGGCTTCGCAGTCACGCTCGGCATCGGCATCGTGACGACGGTGTTCACCGCCTTCACCCTGACCCGCTGGTTGATCGCGTTCTGGATCCGCCACTGGAAGCCGGTCGAGTTCCCGGCGGGCCTGGTCCACTACCTGCCGCTGGAGCCGAAGATCCCGTTCATGAAGTGGCGAAACGTCGGCTTCGGCATTTCCGCGGTCGCGTCGCTGATCGCCCTGGGCAGCCTCTTCGTCATGGACTTCAACTACGGCATCGACTTCCGTGGCGGTTCGTTGATCGAGGTCCAGGCCAAAGACCGCGTGTCCGACCCGGGCGACGTCCGCGAGCGGCTCGGCGAACTGAACCTCGGCGAGGTGCAGGTGCAGTCCTTTGGCGACGACGGATCACTGATGATCCGCGTCCCGACCCAGGAGGGCGGCGACAACGCCGAGCAGTCGGTCGTCGACAAGGTCAAGATCGAGCTTGGCGAGGACTACGATTTTCGCCGCGTCGAGGTCGTGGGCCCGACGGTCTCCAGCGAGCTCGCCCGCACGGGTACGATCGGCATCGGCCTCTCGATGCTCGCGCTGCTGATCTACATCTGGTTCCGGTTCGAATGGCAGTTTGGCGTCGGCGCCATCATCTCGACGGCCCACGACGTGGTGATCATCGTGGGCATCTATGTGATCCTCGGACTGGAGTTCAACCTGTCCAGCATCGCGGCGATCCTCACGGTGATCGGCTATTCGATCAACGATACGGTCGTCATCTATGACCGAATACGCGAGATGCTGCGCAAATATAAGAAGATGCCGGTCGAGCAGCTGATCAACATCGCGCTGAACCAGACCCTGTCGCGAACCATCCTGACGGGTCTGACGGTGCTGCTGGCGCTGTTGGCACTGTACTTCTTCGGCGGCGAGGTTCTGTCGTCCTTCGTGTTCGCCATCATCGTCGGCGTCTTCGTGGGAACCTACTCGTCGCTGTTCATCGCCGGTCCCTGCCTGATCCTGTTCAAGCTGCGGTCCGACATCTTCGACCAGAAGGAAGATACCAAGCTTCCGACGGCGCAGCCGCGCGCGACCTGACGGCCGGTGATGGCGGCCGGCATCGTCATACGCGAAGCGCATTTCCCCGGCCGGGCGCCGATCGACGCCTATGGCAACGGCGGCTTCCGCTTCGCGGACATGTCGCACCGGGGCTCGCTGCTGTGCCTCCCGTCCGGCGTCTACGGCTGGGAGC
>JAEVYR010000234.1 GCA_023392645.1 Chloroflexota bacterium
GTGTACTTTGGCGGCAGCGGCGACTTCGACGAGGCGATCCACCGCGCGCGGGTCTACGCCGAAGCCGGTGCCAGCGGCATCTTCCTGCCGGGCGTCTACGATATCGATCTCGTGCGCGACCTCACCGGCGCGATCGCGTTGCCGGTGAACGTGATGATCGGCCCGCTTGCCGCCCCGATCGCCGACCTCGCCGCCGCCGGCGTGCGCCGCGCCAGCATCGGCACGCGGTTGCTGCTCGCCGCCTACGCGCACATCGAGCACGCCGCGCGGGAGCTGCTCGAGGACGGCACCTACACCAGTTACGAGCAGGCGCTCGCCTATCCGGACGTCAATGGACTGTTCGAGAAGTAGGCACGACGGCTCACCCCAGGCGATCCGCGGGTTCGGCGTCAGCCAATTCCCAGCGAGTCCAGCACCTCGCGCGTGTCGCCGTCCTGCACGAGCGCCGGGTTCGCCGCGATCCACGGCGAGAGGGCATGCAGCAGGGAAGGGACATCGAGCGTCATGTCACTGAACCGCAGGTCAACCTCGGTTCCATCCGGCTCACGGCCCGACAGGGCGACGTGGAGCTGGGGGCTCTTGAACAAAGCCCCTCGCGCGAGCGTGGCGCGACGCTCGGCGTGGATCCGGGAGAGGTCGCCCCGGGCAATCGAGCGGTCCCGAATCGTCAGGCCACGGAACGCGACGCAGTCCACCGTGACCTCCAACCGCAGCGTCAGCACCATGGCGATGCCGAACAACGGGATCGCGCTCAAGACCAGCGCCAGCGTCACGATCAGGATATCGTCGGTCGTCACGTCGCCGTCACCCAACAGGAAGGCGGGCACCATCAGGATGAGCCCGACGAGCGCCACGAAGCGCCAGAGGGCATCCGGGCGGGGCCGGATCGTGATCGTGCCGGCCGGCACGGGAATGTCAGGGCGGTTCAATACATCGTCCATCATCGGATGAGTGTACTGTGCCGATGCGCCCGTCCTGGCGCGACTCAAGCCGGACGCGTCGTGTCCTGGCGGCTCGCTACACTTCCATCGACACGATGCTGCTGATGGAGCGAACGATGAACGAAACCGAGACGGGTCCCGATCTGATCGTCGGGGAAGACGGGCTGGCGCGGTGCCCATGGGGTGCCGCGCCGCCGATCTACGCCGAGTATCACGACACCGAGTGGGGCGTGCCGCTCCACGGCGAATCCGAGCTGTTCGAGCGGATCACGCTGGAGGCCTTCCAGTCGGGTCTGAGCTGGCTGACGATCCTGCGCAAGCGCGAGGCGTTCCGCTCGGCCTTTGCCGGGTTCGACCCGGAAATCGTCGCGACCTTCGACGAGACCGACATCGCGCGGCTGATGGACGACGCCGGCATCATCCGCAACCGGCGCAAGATCGAGGCGACGATCGCGAATGCCCGGGCGACGCTGGCGCTGCGAGACAACGGCGGCCTCGACGCGCTGATCTGGTCGCACCAGCCGGAGATGACGCCGCCCGTGCCGCGGCTCGACGCCGACATCCCGGCGGTCACGCCCGAGTCGACGACGCTGGCGAAGGCACTCAAGGCGCGCGGATTCGTCTTCGTCGGCCCGACCACCGCCTACGCGCTGATGCAGGCGATCGGAATGGTCGACGATCATCTCGCCGGCTGTCACCGCCGGGGCCGCGCGAGGCGTCTGACAGGTCAGGACCATCGAATCGGGTGACAACCCGTAGACCCGGGCCGAGGTGCCCGGGTGGTCGATGAATAGCAACCTGCTATGACAGTACCGACGGCGGATCGAAGAGCCTGCCCGTCGCTCGCCTGATCTCCGTTCCGAATGTCGCCGTGCGCTGTGAACCCGGGCACCTCGGCCCAGGTCTACGCAATTGCCGTAACGTTGCGTGGTTAATGCACGACCTCGCCATCCGGCCGCATCGTGACCAGCACCTGGTCGGCAGCAACGAGATCGCCGGGTGCGCAGGCAACGGTTTCAATCACGCCGTCCTCCGGCGCCTCGATGGCCAGCTCCATCTTCATCGCGTAGAGCGTCAGCAGCGTGTCACCCTTCGCGACCGCGTCTGCCTCGGCGACCGCGATGCTGACGACGGTGCCCGGCATGGGAGCGACCACCTGCCCGTTCGACGTCGCCGTCCTCTGCCACGGCGCCAGCACCGGCGCCGGACCGCGTCGCACCAGCCACTGGCCGCCCCGCGCCGATACCGCCACGCCGTCCGCCCGATCAACGACCGAAGCGCGGATCACCTCGCCGCCGATAGCGACCTCCAGCACGCTTTCGGCGCCGTGCGACCACCGCGTCACCGCGCCGGTCCCCGGATCGCGAATCTCCCAGTCGCGCCCGACCCGACGCGGCTCCAGCGACCGCTCCCAGCCGTCGCCGTGAAGCGTCACCGAGCCCTGACCGTTCATCCGCCACGGCCCCAGCCGCGACCACGCGCTCCCGGCGTCGGCCGGCTCGGCATCGAGCATTCCGGCGAGCGCGGCGACCGCGGCGATCGTTGGATCGGGATCCTCCGGCGGAATCTCGGCCGCCGTCATCGTGGACATCGCACCGTCGCTGAACGCCTCGCAGCCGAGCAGGTCGAGCAGCCAGGCGATGTTGGTCGGCACGCCGGCCACCACCGTCCGGAGCAGCGCCTGTCGCAGCGTCGCGATCGCGGCGTCCCGGCTCGGACCGTGGGCGATCACCTTCGCCAGCATCGCGTAGTAGGCATGCGGCACCGAATCACCGCTGGCGTACCCGGCATCGACGCGGATGCCCAGTCCGGCAGGCCAAACGACCGTGTCGAGCCGCCCCGGCGCGGGCCGGAACGCGGCCGCCGGCTCCTCGGCGTACACGCGCGCCTCGATCGCGTGTCCTCGCGGCACGGGCGCGTCCATCAGCTCCGGCGGGTGACCCGACGCGATGCGCAACTGCCATTCGACGAGGTCGACGCCGGTGACCAGCTCGGTCACCGGGTGTTCGACCTGGATGCGCGGATTCACCTCCAGAAACGCGATCTCGCCGCCCCGGCCGAGCAGGAACTCGCAGGTGGCGATGTTCTCCAGGCCGACCTCCCGCGCGATCCGCCGCGCGTGCTCCTGGAGGCTCTTCCGTGTCTCGTCACTGATGTTCGGCGCCGGCGCCTCCTCGATCACCTTCTGGTGCCGGCGCTGCAGCGAGCAGTCGCGGTCGCCGCGCGCGACCACGCGCTCCCCGGCCGCCGCGACCTGAACCTCGACGTGTCGCGGAGCGATCAGCGCGCGTTCGAGGTAGATCACCGGCGCCTGCCCGGTCGCGGTGCCTTCGCGGCGCGAGGCGGCGACGGCGTCGACAAGACCCGACTCCTCCTCGACCAGCCGCAACCCGCGACCGCCTCCGGCCCCGGCCGGCTTGGCGAGCAGGGGATAGCCGATGCGGCGTCCCTCGGCGAACCAGCCGTCGGGATCATCCCCGAGCACATCGCTCGCCGCCAGCACCGGCACTCCGGCGCGCTCCGCCGCCGCGCGCGTTTCCAGCTTGTCGCCGCAGAGCCGCAGCGTCGCCGCGGACGGCCCGACGAAGCGAATGGCGGCGTCGGCACACGCGGTGGCGAGGTCTGCCCGCTCGCTGAGAAAGCCGTAACCGGGATGAAGATAGTCGGCTCCCGCCCGGAGCGCCGCCGCGACGACAAGCTCGGGATCGAGCTCCGATCCGGCCTCGCCGACGCGCTCGACCCGTCCCACCGTCCGCGCCGCCAGCCCGTCGAGATCCGGGTCGCCGAGCAGCAGCACCGGCTCCGCGCCGAGGCGGCGGCAGGTCGCGGCGATACGGATCGCGATCTCGCCCCGGTTGGCGACGGCGACCACCGCGCCCTCGATCGATCGCTGCCCCGTCATCTGACTCCCTCCACCCATGCCGCCGGCCGCTTCTCGAGAAACGCGCGCAGCCCCTCGCGACCCTCGTCGCTGGTCACTCGCTCGGCGAACAGATCGACTGTGACCCGCTCGACGTCATCTGGCGGCGTTTGCGCGATTATGGTCGGGATTCGCTTGGCGACCGCCAGCGCGCCCGGCGCGCATTTCAGCAGGTCGGTCACGACGCCAGCGATCGCCGCATCGAGGCCGTTCTCGGGCGCGAGCTCGTGGGCGAGCCCGATCCTGAGAGCGGTTTCGGCATCGAACGGTGCGGCTCGCAGCATCCGCGCCCGCGCCTCGCGCGGCCCGATGGCGGCGACGATGAAGGCCGAGATCACCGCCGGCACGATGCCGAGCCGCGCCTCGCTCAGCGAAAAGGTCGCCGTCTCGGCCGCGACGACGATGTCGCAGGCGGAAAGGAGCCCGATCCCTCCGCCGTAAATGCCGCCATGGGCGCGGCCGACGATCGGCAGCGGGCTCTCGGTCATTGCGAGCAGCAGCGCGCGCAGGGCACGGCCGTCCTCGCGGGCGCCCTCGCCGTCCGGCGCGTGGGCATACTCCGAGATATCCCCTCCGGCGCAGAGGGTTGGGCCCTCGCCGGCGATGACGATGACTCGCGTCTCGCCGTCGCCGGCCGCCGCCTCGATCGTCTCGCGAAGCGCCGTCACCAGCGAGCGGGAGAGGGCATTGCGCCGTTGCGGCCGGTTCAGCGTCAGCCTCAGCACGGAGCCGTCGCGCCGGACGAGCAGCTCATCGGAAGGGTTCGGGTAGTCGGTCATCACGGATCCTCGTCTGTGGGGCCCCACCCCGTGTCGGGCCTTTCCTCGAACTACGCCCTGTGGGCGACTCGGACGGGGTCAACCCTGTGTCGACCCGTACGGGCGAACCCTGTCTTCTCCCCGCTGGCTACACGGATCGAGACAGACTCGACCGGCACAGTCCGGGTGTCTAGATCCGCAGCACGCCATAGGGCGTCGCCTCGATCGGCGCGTTGAGCGTCGTCTCCAGCGCGAGACCCAACACCTGCCGCGTCTGGCGCGGATCGATGATGCCGTCATCCCACAACCGCGCCGTCGCGAAGTACGCGCTGGCCTCCTCCTCGTACCGGGTCTCGACCTCGCGCCGGATCGCGGCCAGCTTCTCCTCGTCCGGCTCCTCGCCGCGCTTCTTCAGGGCCGCGCGGCGAATGTCCGTCAGCACTCCCGCCGCCTGCTCGCCGCCCATCACGGAAATGCGGTGCGACGGCCACGTGAACACGAAACGCGGGTCGTAGGCGCGGCCGCACATCGCGTAATTGCCGGCGCCGTAGCTCGCGCCGATCATCACCGTCAGCTTCGGCACCTGCGCCGCCGCCACCGCCGCGACCATCTTCGCGCCGTCGCGGGCGACCCCCTCGCGCTCGTACTTGCTGCCGACGATGAACCCGGTGATGTTCTGGAAGAAGAGCAGGGGAATCTTCTGCTGCGCGCAGAGCATGACGAAGTGCGCGCCCTTGCGCGCGGTCTCCGGGAAGAGCACCCCATTGTTCGCCGCCACGCCTACGGGAATTCCGTAAAGATGCCCGAAGGCGCATACCAGCGTCTGTCCGTAGTCGGCCTTGAACTCGCGCAGCTCGCCGCCATCCAGCACCCGCCGCAGCACCTGCCGCGCGTCGTACCCCCGGCGAGGGTCGGGCGGGACGATGTCGAGCAGGTCTTCCGGATCCTCGAACGGCTCGCGCACCGGTGCCCGCTCCCACGGCAGCTCCGGCAGCGCCCGCTTCGGCTGCATCATCAGCCGCCGCGCGATCGCCAGCGCCTCCTGCTCGGTGTCGGCGACGTAATCGACCACGCCGCTGATTCGCCCGTGAACGTCGGCCCCGCCCAGCTCCTCGGCGGAGACCTTCTCGCCCGTCGCGGCCTCGACCAGCGGCGGCCCGGCGAGGAAGATCGTGCCCGCGCCGCGGACGATCAC